>NZ_SOHF01000027.1:0-164407 GCF_004404045.1 Cryobacterium sp. Hh11
TCGAAAACATGAAAACAGCTAAAGTCGACGTTTTCATCGTTGAGGCCGCTATCGACGAGAGCGATCGCGACTGTGTCTCGAACCGCCGGCGTGATCGATGCCGATGAGCAACCTATCAAGAGAAGGGCTGTGACGACAATGATTGACGTCGAAAGGAACGCGGGGCGTCTGCGGGGACCCCCTCGGAGAGAGGTCAAAACATGCGTTGCGTTGACTTCACGCGCGGAACGATTACCCCGGGCAGTGGTTCATTAAATGGCTGGTCTCGCTGGCGATACGATCCACCCGCCCATTTTCGAAACATCATTTTCCCCCCGATGCTCACGAACCAGATGTCGTGTGAAACTCAGATTGGCGGAGATAAAGTGCGGCGTCAACTCCATCCGGAAATAGTCAACGGAATTTTCATGTTGGCGACGATTAAGCGGCTATTTGAGTTCCGTCCTCGCCCAGCATGGGCATCTCTCTTTTTTCGATGTCGGTGAGTACTGAGTATTTGAGGACTTGAGCACCCACTCAATCGTTCGGTTCAGCACCTACCGGTATCAGTCCCTCGACCGTGTGCGACAGTCTGTCATTTACAGCCATGCCGACTTCTACAGATCCGACCATCTCGTCATTCAGTGGGCGAAACCCTGACGCCCGACGAGCGGGTCCAACTACTCCAAATCGTCAAAGGGACGGGGACGAGCAGCTCCGACTGAGAAGGTTCCACTGCGCGCTTGTGGGCACGCCGAGGGGCGCCGTCCCTTGGTTCGTCAGCTCGCGGAGGATCTCGATGTCGCTCCTGGCACCGTCGCTAAGGCGTACAAAGTGCTTGAATCCGAGGGCTACCTCACTGCCCGCACTGGCGGAGTAACCCGGGTCAGCCGGAGCACAACGACGTCGCTCCCAGTGCTGGAAGCCCCTCGCCAACTTGCCAAGACCAGCACCCGTGCAGGCACTAGCCTGGACGGCACCATCCGCATCCTCCGTGCGATCTCGCACGAAGAATACTCCGAACCGGGACTGACCTGATGCGCTCTCAAGGCTGCCCGCACCCATGGAGATCCCCTCTACTCTCGAGTCTTCCACACATAGAAATGCCTGTTCCAGGTCGACCAGGCTGCCCCAGTTCTCACGACTGTGGTGTCTCATAACTGACCTGTTTCGTATCGCACGAGATACAAGACCCTGACTGCCCTTTGACGCAACGCAGAGAACCGGGTCGATGCGCCAAACAGCGATCACAGAACGCCGCCACTAAGCGCTAACACTCAATCAATTCCCAGATTAATCTCGACACATCCTTGACATTCATTCTTGTGGGCGTGACCCTGCTGGCGATTGGTTAGGGCTATGCCGGGTGCGTAGAGGCGATAGATTCCATTCGGAAGGACAATCCGAACGATGGAACGCACGAGTTGCCTCCCACGCGTGTCTCACTCTCATGCCTGATGTCGGTGCTATTTCGGAGGTGATTAGCATCGCTGGTCGCCGCGCTGCTTCATGTTGCGCCTTGACCAGTCCGCTTTTGCGGAGTCGGCCCAAATCCGGCAGGCTCAGCCTTGGCACTTGAATGTCAAGTTGTTGTCGAGGGGGACAAATGCGCATTGTGGGTATTGAGCTAGAGGGTTTTCGCGGATATCTGACATCGAGTTACGTGTCGATCGATACGTTGACTGTGTTTGCCGGCAAGAATGACGCTGGAAAGAGCAGCATCCTGGAAGCTATGAGGCTGTTCCTGGACAAGGGAAAGCCGGACGTCTCTGACTATTCGGTTCATGGGCATGGAACGATTCGCATCACGTGCACATTCGCTGACCTTCCCCCTGAGCTGGTCATCGACCAGACTGCGGTGACGACCCTCCAGGATGAGAAACTCCTCGACGCTAACGGCCACTTGGTGATTAGCAAGACCTGGACCAGGGGGCGAGCCAACCCCGAGATTTTGGCGCATGCTCTACACCCGGTCGTCGATGGCGGCCCAACGCTTATCGGCCTGAAGCACGCGCAACTCAAATCCCTCGCCTCGACTCTTGATGTTGTCGCGGAGCTGGAGGATCGACGCGTGAACCTGAACTATAGGCAGGCGATCTGGCGCGCCTGGGAAGCCAAGGGGCTCTCGTCGCTGCAACCGACGATCATCCCGTTGAACTCAGAGGACGGGAAGCACGTTGCCAGCGCTCTGGAGAGTGTCTTTCCCCTGTTCCACCTCTTTCAAGCTGACCGGCTGGGGGCGGAGTCCGATGAGGTTGCCCAAGACCCAGCCAAGCTCATAGTCAAGGCCGTGCTCGATCGCCATACGGCTGAACTCACGAAGCTTACGAGCGATGTTAAGGCTGAGATTTCAGAACTTCTCCTGGAAGTCGTTGGGAAATTGGAGGAATTCGCACCAAATCTTGCGGCCAAGCTGATTCCGGCCAACCTAGACCCCGTATGGCAGAAGGCATTCTCGTCCCTACAATTTGTCGACGAGAACGATGTTCCCCTTGCGAAGCGTGGCAGCGGGACACGCAGACTGGTTCTCTTGAGCTTCTTTCGGGCGGAAGTTGAGCGAGGATATGAAGAAACGGATGAGTGGCGACGGGGCGTCATCATCGCAGTGGAGGAGCCCGAGACGGCTCTCCACCCGGATCTTCAGCGCGAAACTGTTTCCGCTCTAATTGAAGTTGCGGGGCTCGCAAACAGGCAGGTTTTGATGACGACGCACAGCTCGAACTTGGTGAGGAACATACCGATCGCAGCCGTGCGTTTCGTCGAGGAGCAGCAGGGGAAGCGCGTGTGGAGTTCCAGTGACACATCCAGCGAGCGGTTCGTTCTCCAGCAATTGAACAAGGCGATGGGGACTTTCGCGGATCACAATGTGCGTTGCTTCTTCATCGTTGAGGGCAAGAACGATATCGGCGGTCTACTGGCACTGAGCGATGCGCTACAAGCCGCCCGTCCCACTGAATATCCAGATCTTCGCCAAATGGAAACTGACGGTGAGCTTTGCTTCATACCTATCGGCGGCTGCGGCGCCGCTGCTCTTTGGGAGAGCCGCCTGTCGCCGTTTAGTAGGCCTGAGGTTCACCTTCTTGATTCCGATCGCTTGGTTGAAGGGTCGGCTCTGAAACCCGAGATATCCAAGTACCTAGCGCGCTACAACACCGACGATCACCTGTCGTCACACATGTTTGTTCTGACCCGGCGAGAGATGGAAAACTACCTCACTATTGAGGCGATCGAAGATGCTTTCAAGGGTGCAAACCCAATGTTCCCGAAACTATTCCGGGAAGCTGTCGAAGGCCACGACTGGGGATATGTCGACGTGCCGGAGACCGTCGCAAGAGTGCTTCACTCTCTCAATTCGGAGGTCGAATGGTCACTCGCTTCTGACAAGAAGCGCAGCGAGAAGGAGTCTGACGTGAAGAGGAAACTAGTCCCATGTTTCGGGCACCCGTCTGTGGCGGAGGCTCTTTTGGCCCTCGGTGCCGAGCGAGATCTTCTTTTGGCCGTTGCGACGGTGGCGGATGTGGCAGCGTGAATCCGGGGGCTTCGGCCACTACCCGCAACCAACAACTCCTTCTTGTAGCCAATGGATTCTTTGGAGCTCTTGCAGCGGAGGGCGTTGTCGAGTTCAACCCATCGATCATGGACTTTGAATTTGCGTTCGGGAAAGCCTGGCGAGCCTGGCGTTGCGCGAGCGTCTCGGAATTCCCGACGTTCGCACTGGGGAAGAATCGGTTTCGCGACGTTTTGTTCCGCGTCAGTCGATCCAGTTCTCCTTTTGCCACCTATCGTGACGGTATCGAAATGACGCCGAGTGGGCTCACGCCCCGCGAATACCTCGCAATCTGGGCGCCTGAAGTTACACCAGAAGACTGGATCGCGTTGGCCCAGCTGTATCTGTCAGGACGAGAAAGCAACAGGTGAATCTCAGCTTGATTTTGGGGCTGAGAGATGCTTTCGCCGTGAGGGAGAGCTCGGCCGACCAGGCAGGTTCGACCCAACTGTGAGGAAATCAAGAACTTGACATAATCATCATTATCGGCCCGGATTTGATGTTCTGGCGCGCAGACGAGCTAACTCTCCAGCAGGGGAACCCGGACAAGGTAGGGCGACCTCGCCCGGGCGGTAGTGTCGGGTCAGCCCGGGGTTCGGAAAGCACGAGCGTGGGGCGCGCCGGCTGGAGAGCCGTCACAGGCAGCAGTTTTGTTGGCCTGCGCGGACTTGGCGCTGAGGAGGTGGGTGAGCTCGTTACAGGCCGGGTTTCCACACTCGAAACGCATGATATTGCCGTTGCGCGTCATCTGATGGCAGCGGTAGCAGACGGGCAGGCTCATGAGGATGAGCACGTGGGGATCGGTGAGTACCTCGAAGATGGGGTGAAAGCGTTTGGCGCAACTGTCGGTCGCACGCCCTCTCGTAGGCAAAACTGTGAGTGATTTCTTCCTGCGGTAGCTCGCATTCGTCGCAAATTGGCGGGGCCGACAGTTTCACGGCAGCGACTGGAACGGCGACAGGACAATCTGTAATGAGGGTGAGAGTAGCGCCGGGCCGGGCTGTGTCGGTCCGGCCCGGCTTGCGGAACTCCAGGTAGATGACGAACTCTTGCCGACGTCCGCCATCAACCTGGACCGGGTGCGCAGGTCGGTACCCGCTCTCGATAATTCACCTAATACAAATTCGTAGGAGATGTGCTGATACATCACAGATTCTTAGAGTGAGCGGATCATTTTCTTGCCCACAACTTGCCCACATTTGAACGGAAATGATGCTGCTAAGGGTGATCACATCAAGTTCAATAAGCCCGTGAAATCAACGATTTCGACGCCGCAACGCATGTTTCCGGGCGCCCATCGGTCACTCGTAATGAGAAGGTCGTCAGTTCGATTCTGACAGGCGGCTCCATAAAACATAAGGATCGGGGCCCACGGGTTCCGATCCTTTTTTCGTCCGTTCCCCCAATCGGACACCGTACTTATTCGCTATCCGGCTGGGATCGTTCCTTCGCGATCTGCCGCCGTACGGGGGCAATCCACGCCCGTTCATGTCGCTAGGCTCACGACGTGACCGAACTTGAACTCCTTATACGATCGACCGTCGATGATGACTGGCGTGAGATCCGTGAACTGCGTCTTGAGATGATTCGGGATACCCCGACGGCCTATACCGAGACGCTCGAGACCGCGCTGGGCCATGACGAGGCCGAGTGGCGTATGCGCGGAGCGCGCGGTGCCAGTGGAAACGGCATCGCGATCGCCGCGATCGCCGAGTCTGGACGCTGGATCGGGACCATGGCCGGCTTCGTGCCGGATCCAGACACCGGTCCGATCCTCGTGGGAGTGTACGTGTCACCGGATTTTCGCGGCAACACGGTGGGGCTGACCGATGCGCTGCTGATGAGCGTGGAGAGCTGGGCGCGCACGGAGAGCACCCAGCTGACCCTTCACGTGCACGAAGACAATATTCGCGCACGCACGGCCTATGAACGGCGGGGGTTTGTGGTCACGGGCCACACGGTCGAGTACAACCTCGACCCCAGTAAGAAGGAACTGGAGATGGTGAAGACGCTCTAGGTCAGGCTTGCAGAGCGCAATTTAGTGGCCGCCGCCGAGGTTCCCGGCCAGGCGGCTGTGCAGCTCGTGGCTGGCCTCGTTGAGGCCCTCAATCACGACGTACTTGTCCTGCCGCTCATACTTGTAGGAGATGGCGTCGAGGGTGGCGACGGTGGAGGCGTCCCAGATGTGTGAGGCCGACAGGTCGATGACGATGCGGTCGGGGTCGTCGGTGTACTCGAACTGGGTCATCAGGTCATTGCTCGAGGCGAAGAACAGCGCCCCGGTCACCGTGTAGTAGGCGGTCGGCACGGGCTGGTCGAGCTCGACGGTGCGCTCCACCCTGGCGAGGTGGGCGACGCGACGCGCGAACGCGACCATTGCGACGATGACACCGACGACGACGCCGATCGCGAGGTTGTGGGTGAGAACGATGACGACGACCGTGGCGACCATGACGGTGGTCTCGCTCTTCGGCATCCGCTTAAGAGTAGACAAGCGGATGCTGTGCCAGTCGAATGTGAGATAGGACACGATGATCATCACCGCGACCAGGGCAGCCATGGGCACGACGGCGAGCACGTCGCCGAGGCCGAGCACGAGAACGAGCAGGAAGACGCCGGCGAGGAAGGTGGAGATGCGGGTGCGGGCGCCGGAGGCCTTCACGTTGATCATGGTCTGGCCAATCATGGCGCAGCCGCCCATTCCGCCGAACAGGCCGCTCATGACGTTGGCGACGCCCTGGCCCCAGGTCTCGCGGGTCTTGTTGGAGTGGGTGTCGGTGATCTCGTCGACGAACTTCGCGGTCATGAGCGACTCGAGAATTCCGACCAGGGCCATGCCGAGGGCGTAGGGGGCGATGATCGTGAAGGTGTCCCAGTTGAGCGGAATGTTGGGAATGAACAGCTCGGGCAGGCTCTTGGGCAGTTCGCCCTGATCGCCGATGGTGGGGACCGCGATGGCGGTCACCACGGTCGCGACGGTGAGTACGACGATGGCCACGAGCGGTGCCGGAATCACCTTGGTGATGCGCGGCATGACGATCATGATGATCAGGCCGGCGGCGACGAGCGGGTAGACCATGAAAGGCACGCCAAGAAGCTGGGGGAGCTGGGCGCTGAAGATGAGGATGGCGAGGGCGTTGACGAAACCGACCATGACGCTTCGCGGGATGAACCGCATGAGTTTGGCGACGCCGATCAGACTCAGCACGATTTGGAAGATCCCGGCAAGGATAACCGTGGCGATGAAATACTCCATGCCATAGTCGCGGGCGACCGGGGCGATGACGAGGGCGACGGCGCCGGTCGCTGCGGTGATCATGGCCGGGCGCCCACCGACGAAGGCGATGGTCACAGCCATGACGAAGGAGGAGAACAGGCCGACGCGCGGGTCGACGCCGGCGATGATCGAGAAGGCGATCGCCTCAGGGATGAGGGCCATGGCCACGACCAGGCCGGCGAGTACCTCGCGGGTGAGCAGGCGGGGCGTGCGGAGCGCGGTGAGTACCGAGGGCTCAGCTTGGTATCGATTGGCTGAAGCGGATTTTTGAACAATGGCCATGAGGCCTCCAGAAGCTGGGCCGGGGTGCGGCCGAAGTGGATGCAGAAGAGTTGGGTGGGCGCCGCGGTGCGCACCTCCACCGGTCATCGAGGACAAGGCCATCGACGACAATGGTGGGAGAGTGGGCTCACAGATGAATGTCAGCCGACTTCTGCAACACTACCCTAACGTAAGGGTTGATTGTAAACTTCAGGGAAAGAAGGCACCGGTGATGTCAGGCGCGATTGGATCCGCGGTCACGATGCACATCGGCGAACTCGCCGAGAAGACCGGGCTGTCGCTGCGCACGATCCGCCACTACGACGAGGTCGGCCTGCTGAAGGCATCCGCTCGCACCGATGGTGGTTTTCGGCTCTACTCGCCCGATGACTTCACCCGGCTGATGCTCATTCGCCGCATGAAACCGCTCGGCTTCACGCTCGACGAGATGATGGCCCTGCTGAAGGTCATCGACACCCTGCAGGGTGGGCTGACCGGATCTGACGATCCGGAGGTGCGCGCCGAGCTGGAGACCTTCATCGCCCAGGCGGTCGAGCGTCGGCAAAAACTGCAGGATCAGCTGGGAATGGCCGACGAGTTTCTGGACCTCCTGCGGGCCCAGTAGCGGCTACCGGGCGGGCTTGACCGCCTTCACGATGGCCCCGTGCATTTCGGGGGCGACCTCGTGGGTGTAGAGAACGCTCGGTTCGGCGAACCCGGCCTGGTGCAGGGCGTCGAGGTACTCCTGGTGCGACAGGGCTCCGGCAATGCAGCCGGTGTAGCTGCCTCGGCGGATGCGGTCCTCTGCGCTCAGCTGGTTTTCGGCGACGACGTCGGAGATTCCGAGGCGCCCGCCGGGCTTGAGCACTCGGAACATCTCGGCGATGACCGCGTTCTTGTCGGCCGAGAGATTGATGACGCAGTTGGAGATGATGACGTCGATGGTGTCATCGGCCAGGGGGATGGCCTCGATCTGGCCCTTGATGAACTCCACATTGGCGGCCTCGGCTTTGGCAGCGTTGGCGCGGGCGAGTGCGAGCATTTCATCGGTCATGTCGAGTCCGTAGGCGAACCCGGTCGGCCCGACGCGGCGCGCGGAGAGCAGCACGTCGATGCCGCCACCGGAGCCGAGGTCGAGCACGATTTCTCCCGGGCGGAGGTCGGCGACCGCGGTTGGATTGCCGCAGCCGAGACTGGCCAGAAAGGCTTCCTCGGGAATCTCCGAACCTTCTTCGGCGGTATACAGGGTGGATCCGAACACGTCGCCGTTAGTCAGATCGGTGGGGGCGCAGCACGACGTGCTCGAGACGTCGGTCAGTTGGAGGGCGGCGGCGGCGTAGCGCTCGCGCACGCGCTCCGTGATCTCAGATGTCTTGTCCATAAGTTGATCCTTTCCTGTAGGTCGCGGCACCAGCCTACTGCTACATTGATACTTATCGATATAGCTGCAGATGTTACTAGGGAGATCGACATGACTGCCATCCGAATCTACGAACCGGCCTTGTGCTGCGACACCGGAGTCTGTGGTGTCGACGTCGATCAGTCCCTGGTCGAGGTGACCGCCACCGTGCGCAGCCTGCAGGAACTTGGCGCCGACATTCAACGCCATAACCTGGCCACCGATCCCCTCGCCTTCACCACGGATGAGACCGTACGCGCCTTCATGCACGTCGTCGGCTCTACCGGCCTGCCGCTCACCGTCGTCGACGGCGTCACCGTGGCGACCGGCGCCTACCCATCGAAATCCCAGCTGCTCGCCTTCGCCGGCCTCGCTGCCGTAGCGCCGACCGACCGGCCCCAGCTCGGCCTGACCGAGAAATCGGCAAGCGGATGCTGTGGCGGCGCCACCGGCTGCTGCTAACAGATGAAGTTCCTGGCAGACCCGCCTCGGTTTCTTTTTTTCACCGGTAAGGGCGGCGTGGGGAAGACATCCGTTGCCTGCGCTTCGGCCATCGAACTGGCCGAACGGGGTCGCCGGGTGCTGCTGGTGAGCACCGATCCGGCCTCCAATATCGGGCAGGTGTTCGGGCTCACGATCGGTAATACGGTCACTCCGATTGGCGCCATTGCCGGCCTGAGCGCCCTCGAAATCGACCCGGAGCAGGCAGCGGATGCCTATCGCGAACGCATTATCGCCCCGGTTCGGGGGCTTCTGCCGGAGCGCGAGCTCGCGAGCATCGCCGAGGGCCTGTCCGGATCGTGCACGACCGAGGTCGCCTCGTTCGACGAGTTCACGAACCTGCTCACCGATGACGGTCTGCTCACGATGTACGACCACATCGTGTTCGATACCGCGCCGACCGGGCACACCATTAGGCTTCTGCAGCTTCCCGGTTCCTGGACCGAGTTTCTCGACGCCGGCAAGGGCGATCCGTCCTGTCTCGGACCGCTGTCCGGGCTCGACAAGCACAAAGCGGTGTACGCAGCGGCCGTCGCCGCGCTGGCCGACCCCGAGCGAACGCGGCTGGTGCTCGTGGCGCGAGCGCAGGCATCCGCTTTGACGGAGATCGAGCGCACGCACGGTGAGTTGGCGCAGATCGGAATTCGCGGCGGCTACGTTGTCATTAATGGAGTGCTGCCAGCGAGCGCGGGAACCGAGCCGATCGCCGTAGCGGTGCGCAATCGCGAATCGGCGGCGCTGACGGGTATTCCGGCGGCCATCGCTGCACTGCCGCGGGACATTCTGGAGCTCAAGGCCGGCAACATGATGGGCATCGACGCGCTGCGCACCTTGTTTAGCACCGACCGCGACGGCCCCGGGCAATCGCACTCTGTGGTCGACGTTCCGGACGCCCCACTCGGCCAGTTCGTCGACGAGCTGGAGCAGACCGGGCATGGCTTGATTCTCTGCATGGGCAAGGGCGGCGTGGGCAAGACCACGATCGCTGCGGCTCTGGCCGTGGCTCTGGCCGAGCGCGGTCACGCCGTTCACCTGACCACGACCGACCCGGCAGCTCATCTGGTCGAGACCCTGCACGGGAGCCTGCCGGGGCTGCGCGTCTCCCGCATCGACCCCGACGAGGCGATTCGCGAGTATCGCGAGCACGTGATGGCGACCAAGGGTAAAAATCTCGACGCCGATGGCCGGGCAGCCCTGGCCGAGGACCTGCTCTCCCCGTGCACTGACGAGGTCGCGGTGTTTCGGCAGTTCTCCCAGGCCGTGCACGAATCACGGCACGAATTCGTCGTCGTCGACACCGCGCCGACCGGCCACACCCTGTTGCTGCTGGATGCCACCGGGTCGTACCATCGCGAAATCGCGCGCCAGATGGGGGACGGAATGGCGTTCGTGACGCCATTGATGCGGCTGCAGGATCCGGCCCTGACCAAGGTGTTGCTGGTGACGCTCGCCGAGACCACGCCGGTGCTCGAAGCGGAGGGACTGCAGCAGGATCTGCAGCGCGCCGGAATTCAGCCCTGGGGCTGGGTGGTCAACAATTCCATCGCGGCAGCGCACCCCGAGACGCCCTTTTTACAGGCGCGCGCCGCCAGCGAGGCCACTCAGATCGATATCGTGGTCGCCCGCGCCGACCGGGTCGCGATCGTGCCGCTGCTGGCCGACGAACCGATCGGGGTCGATCGGCTTGCGGCGCTCGCCGCGTTGGCGACCGTCTCTTAGCTGGCCATTCCGGGGTGCACCTTCACGAAGGTGATGTTCTTGGTCGGATGCACGGTTTTCGCGGGCGCGCGTGAGAAGCCCTTCGCCCCCTCGAGACGGTTCTGCCCGCGAAACTCGGCCAGGGCATCGTCGAAGATGGCGTTGAGCTGTGCGCCGGTGAATTCCTCCGCAGCCCCCTCGGTAAAGCTGATGCTGATGAGCGAGTTGTCGGGAAAGTGCCGGTTCATGCGGATGAAACCATCGGCATCCTGCTGCAGGGTGATCATTGGTCTAGTTTGACCTATATGTTGCCGTGTCGGCGCGTGTCGGCGCGTGTCGGCGCGTGTCGGTGGCCCTGGATAAACTGCAGGCATGACGGAATCGATTCGCTGGGGAATCCTGGCCACCGGTGGCATCGCCCACGCGTTCACGAGCGACCTGGTGCAGAACGGCCACAAGGTGCAGGCCGTCGGGTCGCGCAGTCAGGCCTCGGCAGATGCGTTTGCTGTCGAATTCGGCATCCCTACCGCGCATGCCAGCTATACCGAACTCGTCAATGACCCCGAAGTCGACGTCATCTACGTGTCGACGCCGCATCCGTTTCACGCCGAGCACGCAGCCCTCGCGTTGAACGCCGGCAAGCACGTGTTGATCGAGAAGCCGATCGCGCTCAACGCCGGCGAGGCCCGGCAGATCGTTAACCTCGCCGCGAGCAAGAATCTGCTCGTGATGGAGGCCCTGTGGACGCGATTCCTGCCGCACCTGGTGCGCATCCGCGAGATCCTCGCCGCCGGCACGCTCGGCGAGGTGCGCAGCCTGATCGCCGACCATACCCAGGACCTGCCCGACGACCCGGCGCACCGCCTGAACTCGCTCGAGCTCGGCGGTGGCGCGCTGCTCGACCTCGGGGTGTATCCGGTGAACTTCGCGCACGCCGTATTCGGGTCGCCCGACACGATTTTGGCGAGCGCCTCATTCAAGGCCACCGGAGCGGATGCTCAGGTCGCGACGATTTTTCGCTACCCCGGTGGCCAAATTGCCACGACATTTTCGTCCAGCGACACCCTCGGCCCGACCGCGGCGTCGATCATCGGCACGCACGGGCGCATCGACATCGACGGCGTTTGGTACGCGCCGACCAGTTTTCGAGTGCTCGACAACGGGGGCACCGTGCTCGAGGCCTTCGCCCCGGCCGAGTTCACCGGTCGCGGTATGCAGTTCGAAGCGGTCGAGGTTGAGGAGCTGATTCGGGCCGGCAAAATCTCGAGCGACATCATGCCGGCCGAAGAATCGGTCGCCGTGATGACGACCCTTGACGCGGTTCGGGCCCAGATCGGGCTGCGCTACCCGGGCGAATAGCTGGCCTGGAGGCGGGTCGGTTACCATACGGAGGTGGAAGAACCAGTGCAGACACCCGCGTCCCCCGCGGTTGACGCCCCGCGTGGCAGGATCGCTGCTGTCAGCGCCGATCACCGCCGCGCCTGGCTGATCGCCGCCGGCACCCTCGTCTTCGTGCTGCTCGGCAGTGGCGCCGTGTTCGCGGGAACGCAGACCGGCGCGAATGAGCCGGTGGTGGCATCCGTTGTAGGAACACCCACGGCGACGCCGAGTCCCACGCCGACCGTCGACCCGGCGCGGCCGGTGCCCGCCGAGGCGACTGCGGCCAGCCGACTGCGCACCTGCTCGGTTGCCGGGCTCGCCGCCGACACGAGACTCGCCGATTTTCAGGCGCAGGTGGTCAACGCCAACACCGGCGAGGTGCTGTTCGATCGGGGCGGCACGACCTCCTCGCGCACGGCGAGCGTCATGAAGGTGCTCACCTCGGCCGCGGCCCTCAACGTTCTCGGCAGCGACTACCGGGCCACGACCCGCGTCGTGAAGGGCGCCGAACCCGGCCAGGTCGTGCTCGTTGGCGGGGGAGACCTCACCCTGTCGCGGCTGCCGACCGGCCAGGAACCGTTCTACACCGGCGCCGCGCACCTCGATGACCTTGCCACCCAGACCATGGTTTCCTGGGCTGCCGACCCGGCCAACCCGCCGATCACTTCACTCGTGCTCGATTCCTCCTATTTCTCCGGCCCGGACTGGGACGAAGGCTGGGCCCGAACCGAACTCGGCCTTGGCTACATGCCCGAAATTACGGCGCTGATGGTCGACGGCGACCGGACCGAACCCACTCGCAGCACGTCCGCCCGCAGCGAAGACCCGATCGCTCGCGCCGGCCAGGCCTTCGCTGACGCTCTCGGCGGTGGCCTCGAAATCAGCCAGGCCACCGCCCCGGCCGGTGCAGCCCAACTGGGCGCCGTGCAGTCCGCGCCGGTGTCGACCCTGATTCAGCAGTCCCTGATCGTGAGCGACAACACCCTGGCCGAGATGCTCGCCCGCCTCGTGGCGATCGAAAACGGTGCCGGCAACTCCTTTTCAGCCCTGCAGCAGGGCATCGTCGGCGGACTCGCCGCCTACGGCATCGACACCACCGGCATGATCATCAAGGACGGCTCGGGCCTCAGCCCACACAACGCCGTGTCGCCGGCCTACCTGACCGCCCTGTTCGTCAAGGTCAACGCCCGCGAGGGCAACCTCGGCGTGCTGTTCGATGGCCTGCCGATCGCCGGTGGGCCGCGCGGATCGCTCTCCTACCCTGACCGTTTCGCCGGTGCGAATTCCGCCGCCGACGGCGCCATCTTTGCCAAAACCGGCTGGATCGATACCGGCTACACGCTCTCCGGCATCATCCACGCCGCCGACGGTACCCCGCTCACCTTCGCCATCTACGCGATCGGCAACGTCAGTTCGAACGCGAAAATCGCCATCGACACGCTGACCACCGGTTTCTTCCACTGTGGCGATAATCTGTCGAACAACTGACCATGTAACAACTGACTGTCCAAAAGGAGCCACCGTGACCCGCGCCCTGTTCATCATCGACGTTCAGAATGATTTCACCGAGGGCGGTGCCCTGGGCGTTGACGGCGGGTCGGCCGTCGCGGCGGGCGTGAGCGCGCTGCTCGCGCAGCATCCGCTCGCCTATAAATACGTCTTCGCGTCGCGCGACTGGCACGATATCGGCAATGACAACGGCGGTCATTTCGCCCGCGACACGGCACCCGACTACGTCACGACCTGGCCGGTGCACTGCGTGGCCGGCACCGCGGGCGCCGAATATCACCAGGCTCTCACAACGGATGCCGTGACCTTTCACATTCGTAAGGGCCAGGGCAAGCCCGCGTACTCCATCTTCGAGGGCACCACCGAGGCCGGACAGACCGTGGGGTCGCTGCTGACCGAGCACGGGGTGACCGAGATCGACGTGGTCGGTCTCGCCACCGATTACTGCGTGCGCGCTTCGACCCTCGACGCGCTCGAGCACGGCCAGCACGTGCGGGTACTGACCGATCTGGTCGCCGGAGTCGCCGCGCAATCGACCGAGACCGCCCTCGCCGAGATGGCGCACGCCGGCGCGGTGTTCTCCGCGAGCGACGCCGTCGAATGACCCGGTTCGCTCGGCGTCTCGACGGGATACGCATCGCCTTCGAGGCCACGCCGGGGGAGCGACCGGTGCTGTTCGTGCACGGTTTCGCGTCGACCGCCGCGGTGACCTGGGCCGGATCCGGCTGGGTGCGGGCATTCGCCGAGGTTGGGCGCGGCGCGATCACGCCCGACCTGCGTGGCCACGGCCAGAGTGACAAGCCGCATCGGGCGGCCGACTACGCTCCGCGCCAGCTGGCCGCTGACCTCGTGGCCGTGCTGGACACCCTCGAACTGGAACGGGTCGACGTGATCGGCTACTCCATGGGGTCGCGGGTCGTGGCAGCCCTGGCTCGACTGGCGCCCGAACGGGTGCGACGGCTCGTGCTCGGCGGGGCCGGTCCGGTCGAGCTGTTCGAGACCTGGGATCTTGACGAGGTCAACCGGTTCGTCGTTTCGGGCGCGCTTCCCGCGGATCCGACTATTGCCGGGGTGCTCGGCCCCTCCATCGCCGCCGGCGCCGACCGCCAGGCGCTGTTGGCGTGCGTGCAGGGGGTCTCGGGCTGCACGCTCGACGTGCCCGCGGGCATCCCGCAGCTGTTTGTGGCCGGCGGTGCCGACTCGATTCCGGCCGGGGTGACGGCTCTCGCTGCGGAACGCGGCGCGCGGTACCTCGAGCTGCCCGGTCGCACCCACCTGAACGCGCTGAGTGCGCGTGCGTTCAAGCAGGCCGCGCTGGATTTTCTGGCCTGAGCCGCGACCTGCGTAGACCGTTGCCGACGAGGCCAATGCCCCGTTCGGCGGTGTGGGGTCTTCGGGCGCGGGTTCTCGTTTCGGCGGTGCCCAGGCCAACATCGAAGCGTTCACCGAGACCCAGTGGCTCACGGTGCGCGCTAAGATTGCACCGTATCCGTTCTAGAGCACCAGTCAGACTGGGCCCTCGTTGTCGGCGGGGCCCGTTCCGGTGTCGGTTTCCTCACCGGTCGGTGGCGAATTCAGGTAACGAGAACGGATGCGTGCGCCCACCCCGTGAAAACACGCGGCGGTATCGTCCCGGCCTCGACCTCCATCCTGAATCCGCCACCGTGCGGGCCCGGGCCATCTGGGCGGCCGGGCCCACCTTAAGGAAGCGGGCCCATGATCAATCATGGGCCCGCTTCCCGGGCCCGGGCCCGGTCGGAATCAGAGGGTGGTGCCGAGCTTGAAGCCAGCCAGGGCGTCGTCCTTGCGGGTGTAGGAGAATCCGTCGGCGCCGACGGTCACGGCCATTTCTCGAGGCTCGGTGCGCTCGATCACCGGCTGCGGGTTGCCGTCGAGGTCGAGCACGAGTGAGGCGTCGGTGTACCAGCTGGGTACGACGGGGTTGCCCCACCAGTCGCGGCGCTGGTTGTCGTGCACGTCCCAGGTGACGACGGGGTTGTCGGGGTCGCCGGTGTAATAGTCCTGTGTGTAGATCTCGACGCGGTGCCCGTCGGGGTCGCGCAGGTAGAGGTAGAACGCGTTCGAGACGCCGTGGCGGCCAGGTCCCCGCTCGATCAGGTCGCTCTTGCGTAGCGCGCCGAGCTTGTCGCAGATGTAGATGATGTTGTGCTTCTCGTGGGTCGAGAAGGCGATGTGGTGCATGCGCGGGCCATTGCCGCCGGTGAGGGCGGTATCGTGCACGGTGTCTTTGCGCCGCATCCAGGCCGCGTAGGTGACGCCGTCGGAGTCCTGAATATCCTCGGTAACGCGAAAGCCCAGGTCCTCGAGGTATTTGCGACCACGGCCGACATCGGGGGTGACCTGGTTGAAGTGGTCGAGCCGCACGAGCGCGCCCGGGCCCTGCAGGTCGTAGCGCCAGGCGAGGCGTTCAACGTGGGTGGTGGCGTAGAAGAATTCGTACGGGAAGCCCAGTGGATCTTCGACGCGCACGCTGTCGCCGATGCCCTTCACGAAGCCCTCGGTGCGACGTTCGGTGCGGCAGCCGAGCTCCTGATACCAGGCCTCGGCGAGGTCGACGTCTTCGGGGCTGCGCACCCGAAAAGCCATCGCGGCGACGGCAGCGATCGGCCCCTGACGCAGCACGAGGTTGTGGTGAATGAATTCCTCGAAGCTGCGCAGGTAGATCTCGGTGTCGCTCTCCTCGGTGACGACGAGGCCGAGAATGTCGACGTAGAACTCGCGCGACTTCGCCAAGTCGGTCACGACGATGTCCATGTAGGCGCAGCGCAGGATGTCGGGCGCGGTGGCGGTGGGGATGGTCATGGGGTTCTCCTCATTGAGTCAAACGGATGCGTACGGCTGGTTCTCGAGGCCGCAAGAGTCGGTGGGCGGTGCGGCTGGGCCCACCTTATGAACCTGAGCCCAGTTTCTAAACGGGGCCTGGGGACGGGGCCCAGGCCCCGTCCCCGAAGGGGCGAGCTAGTGGGCTCCGAAGCGGGGGGTGTGCACGGGGGCGAGGGTGATGTGCACGGCCTGGGAGTCGGTGTAGAAGTCGATCGACCGGTAGCCGCCCTCGTGGCCGAGGCCGGACGCCTTGACGCCACCGAACGGGGTGCGCAGGTCTCGCACGTTATGCGAGTTCAGCCAGACCATGCCGGCATCGACGGACTGGGCGAAGTTGTGGGCGCGGGTCAGGTCGGTGGTCCAGATGTAGGCTGCCAGCCCGTACTTGACCCCGTTGGCCAACGCGAGCGCTTCGGCATCCGTTTCGAAGGGGGTGATGGCCACGACCGGGCCGAAGATCTCCTCCTGAAAGATGCGGGCGGTCGGGGCGACGTCGGCGAAGACGGTGGGGGAGACGTAGTTACCCTCCGGCAGGCCGGATGGGCGGCCGCCGCCGGCAAGCAGACGCCCCTCGGACTTGCCGATTTCGACGTAGCTCATGACCTTGGCGTAGTGCTCGGGGTGCACGAGCGCGCCGACCTCGGTCTTCGGGTCGTGCGGGTCGCCGACGACGATGCTCGCGGCGCGGGCGGCGTAACGGGCGCAGAAATCATCGTAGATCGAGCGCTCGACCAGGATGCGGCTCGATGCCGTGCAGCGCTCGCCGTTGAGCGAGAATACACCGAACAGGGTCGAGTCGATCGCGGCGTCGAGGTCGGCGTCGGCGAAGACCACGGCGGGCGACTTGCCGCCGAGCTCCATCGACATGCCCTTGAGGTTGGCGGCGCAGTTGCGGTAAATGGTCTGGCCGGTCGTGGTCTCGCCGGTGAACGAGATGAGCGGCACATCCGGATGCTTGACCAGCGCATCGCCGGCCTCCTCACCGATACCGTTGACCAGGTTGAACACGCCGTCGGGCACCCCCGCGGCGGCGAAGATCTCCGCCCACAGGCTCGCCGACAACGGCGTGAATTCGGCCGGCTTCAACACGACGGTGCAGCCCGAGGCCAGCGCGGGCGCGAGCTTCCAGCTCTCGAGCATGAACGGGGTGTTCCACGGGGTGATCAGTCCGGCCACCCCGACCGGCTTGCGATTGACGTAGTTGATTTGCTTGCCGGGCACCTTGTAGGTGTCGTCCGCCTGCGCCACGATCAGATCGGCGAAGAAGCGAAAATTCTCGGCCGCGCGTTGCGCCTGGCCGAGCGCCTGCGTGATCGGCAGTCCGGTGTCGAAGGTTTCGAGCTCGGCGAGCCGGGCGTCCTGGGCCTCGACGGCATCGGCGATGCGGTGCAGCACTCGGGCCCGGGCGCGGGGCAGCAGGCGCGGCCAGGGTCCGTGATCGAATGCTTCTTTCGCGGCGGCGACGGCCAGGTCGATGTCGGCCTGCTGGCCGGCGGCTGCGGTGGCGTAGGTCTGGTTCGACACCGGATCGAGCACATCGAAGGTCTCCCCACCGACACTGTCAACAAATTCTCCACCGATGAAATGACGGATGCTGGTGGGCAGGTCCGCGGGCACGTAATGAGTCATTATTTGGAGGCCCCGGTCAGGGTGAAGCCGGCGGTCGATGTCAGGTACTCGGAGCCGGCATCCATCAAAATGCGCATCTTGGCGAGGCCTCCGGGGGTCGGTTCGATCAGCGGCGGACGCACAAAGCCGCTCTCGATCAGGCCGCGCTGGGCCATGACCCACTTGCCCGGTGCCGGGTTGGTCTCCACGAATAGCAGGTCGACGAGCGGGTGCAGGCCATAGTGAATCTTGCGGGCGGTGGCGAAATCGCCTTGTTCCCAGGCCTCGAACATCTGCGCGACGGCGGCAGGCGCGATATTGCTCGTGGCGCTGACGAAGCCGGCGCCGCCGAGGGCCATGAGCGGCAGGCAGAGCAGCTCGAGGCCGCTCCAGACCAGCAGGTCCGGGCCGCAGAGGTGCAGCACGCGGGAGAAGTGCTCGAAGTCCTTCGTGGTTTCCTTCACGCCGACGAAGTTGTCGAAATCGCGGTAGAGGCGATACACGGTGTCGGGCGCGATGTCGACGGCGGTCCGGCTCGGCACGTTGTAGGCCACGATCGGCAGATCCGGAAACTCTTCACAGACGGTTTTGTACCAGACGTAGAGCGCCTCCTGGGTGGGGCGGGCGTAGTACGGCGTGATGATGAGCGCGGCGTCGATGCCGGCGTCGCGGCCGGCCGCGGTCAGTTCGAGGGTCTCGTCGAGCTTGGTGGAACCGGTTCCGGCCATGAAATGCACGCGCTCTTTGATGGCGGTCGCAACGGTGCGAATGGCGGCGGCGCGTTCGGCGATGGTCTGCGCGCTGGGCTCGCCGGTCGAGCCGCCGATCGAGATGCCGTGCGAGCCGGAGGCGATCTGCCAGTTGACCAGGTTGGTCAGTCCCGCATGGTCGACGGCGCCGCCTTCGGTAAACGGGGTCATCAGCGCGGCGATGGATCCGCGAATCTGGCTCGGGTTGCTGCGGAACTTCATGAAATGCCTTCCTTATTGCGAGATGAAAGAAACGCGTTCAGGGTGGCCAGCCGGTGGTCGCGGGCCGCGTGTTCGATTTCTGCAGCCGAGGCGTGCTGCTCAATCAGGTCGAGAATATGGTCGTGCTCCGCGACCGATTCGGCCGCGCGCCCCGGCACGAAGCCGAAGGTGGATTCGCGCAGCACCGACAACCGGTTCCAGCCGCGGTGAACGAGGTCGAGAATGTGCGGGTTGGGGCAGGTGCTGTACAGCTCGGAGTGAAAGTCACGGTTGAGCGACGTGAATCTGGTCGGGTCGAAGTGGCGCAGCGTGTCGCGCATCTGCGCGTTGATCTGCCGGGCGCGCGCTATCGCTGCCGGGCTCAGCGTCGGCGCCGACAGCGCGGTCGCCGCGCCCTCGACCAGGCCGAGGGTCTGCATGGTGTGCTGGTACTCGGTGGGGTCGAGCATCGCCACCTGCGCCCCGACGTTGCGGGCGAAGGTCACCAGACCCTCGGCTTCGAGGCGGCGGATGGCTTCCCGCACGGGAACGGGACTCATCGACGTATCCCGGGCGATCTGGTCGAGGACCAGTCGAAAACCGGGGCCGAAGGTGCCATCGTTGATGCGGGTTTTCAGCCAGTCGTAGGCGAACTGGGCCTTGCCGATGGTCGGCGGGGCGGCATCCACTATCGACTGGCGAGCCATGCGCGGTACCTCTCTTTCCAGGCGGAGTTCATCGGGTAGAGGCCGTCGACGCTGAAGCCTGCGCCGACCATCTCGGCGATGAAGGTTTCTTCGCGTTCCTGCTCGATGCTGTCGGTGACGAGCTGCTCGATGAGGTGCGGCGGAATGACGAGCAGCCCGTCGGCGTCGCCGACGATCACGTCGCCGGGCTGGACGGATGCCCCGCCACAGGCGATCGTGAGGCCTAAGTCCCACGGAACGTGGCGCCGGCCGAGCACGGCCGGGTGGCCGCCGTGGTGATAGGTGGGCATATCGAGGGCGCTGACCGCGGCGAGGTCGCGCACTCCGCCGTCGGTGACGATGCCGGCGGCGCCGCGCACCTGGGCGCGCAGGGCGAGGATATCGCCCACGGTTCCGGTGCCGGTTTCTCCGCGGGCTTCGATCACGAGCACGTCGTCGACGCCGAGGCTGTCGAAGGCGCGCTTCTGGGCGTTGTGGCCGCCGCCGTGGGCATCGAAGAGGTCTTCGCGATTGGGAATGAAGCGCAGGGTGCGAGCCCGGCCGACCAGCCGGGCGCTCGGGCGGGTCGAGTGCAGGCCGTCGATCGACACGTTGTTCAGGCCGCGTTTGCGCAGCTGGGCGCTCAGGGTGGCGGTGCCGACGCTGTTGATGCGGGCCTTCAGCTCATCGGTGAGCACGAACGCCGGTTCGAGGCCGGCCTCTTCGGCCGAGCCCCAGGCTTCGGCCCGTTGCAGGTCGTCCACCTTCGGGCCGGAGCCGAACGTGCCGAACTTCTGGGTGCCCTCGGCGACCGGGGTGATCAGGCGGCCGGTGCTCGGCGCGCCGGGCATGGTCGGGGCGTCAACCTCGACCTCGACAGTGTCGCCCGGCCCGACGACGGAGGCGCCGGCCGGGGTTCCGGTGAGAATGACATCGCCGCGCTCGAGCGTCATCAGCTGGGAGAGGTCGGCGACGAGGCGGCCGAAGTCAAAGAGCAGGTCAGCGGTGGTATCACTCTGCACGAGCTCGGAGTTGACCCAGGTGCGGATGCGCAGGTTGGCCGGGTCGACGGTCTCGGCGGCCAGGACTCGCGGGCCGAGCGGGGTGAAGCCGTCTCCGCCCTTGGACTTGAGGTTGGAGCCCTTGTCGGCGTAACGGAGGTCGTAGACGCCGAAGTCGTTCGCGGCAGTGACCCCGGCGACGCCGGCCCAACCCTCCTCGACACTGACGCCGCGCAGCCGGCGACCGATGACCAGCGCGATTTCGCCTTCGAAGGCGAGCAGTTCGCATCCGCTGGGACGAACGATGGTGTCGCCGCTGGCCGCGACGCTGGTCGAGGGCTTGAGAAAGTATGACGGATGCTCGGGGGTGCGCCCCCGCTGCGCGGCCCGGGACGGGTAGTTGATGTGCACGGCGATCACTTTGCCGGGCCGGCCCAGTTCGGGCAGGGATTCGGGAGTCATAAGCGTCCAATCGCGTCGTTGCAGGTGGTTATATATGAAACCATATACGATCCGCGAGCGGATGTCGAGGGTTCGTTTTGCCTGAGATGGGCAGAGAAAAACCGTGCCGCCCGGGTCGAGACCCAGGCGGCACGGTCTGAAACTGAACTGCCTACTCGTGGGTGCTGATGCCCAGCGGAATTCCGCGGGTCTCCTTCACGAGGGTGACCGCGACGAAGGAAATCGCGGCGAGGCCCATGAGGTAGATGCCGATTGAGGTGGTGGATCCGGTCTCATCGAGCAGCAGCTGGGCGATGAGCGGGGCGAAGGCGCCACCGAGAATAGCGCCGAGGGCGTAGCCGATGGACACGCCCGAGTAGCGCACCTGGGCCGGGAACATCTCGGCGTAGAGCGCGGCCTGCGGGCCGTAGGAGAAGCCGAGCCCGGCCGCCAGCACGATGAGGGCCGTCGAGAACCAGACGATGTCGCCGGTGTCGATCAGCAGGAACATCGGGATGGCCCAGAGGAACAGGAAGGCGTAGCCGAGCTGGAACGTGCGCACGCGACCGATTTTGTCGGAGAGGATGCCGCCCATCATCGTCGATGCCAGCCAGAAGAACGCGGCGACGGTGCTCGCGATGAGCACCGGGGTGCGCTCCATGCCGAGTCCGCCGGCCTCGACCGGCTTGGTCGCGTACGAATTGAAGAAGGCGATGAGCATGTAGCCGGCTGCGTTATTGGCGATGAAGATGAGCGCGGTGAGGATGACCTGGCGCGAGTGATTCTTGAACAGCTGCTTGAGCGGTGCCGCCGACTCCCTCTTGCGCGTCTGCATCTCCTTGAAGACCGGGCTCTCGGCGACCGCGCGGCGGATGACCCAGCCGACGACGATGAGCAGCACGGAGACCAGGAACGGGATGCGCCAGCCCCAGGCGAGGAAGGCCTCCGGGCTCATTGAGGTGGTCACGGCGATCATGACGCCGGTGGCGAGAATGAGGCCGACCGGAACGCCGATCTGCGGGTAGGCACCGAAGAAGCCGCGCTTGTTGATCGGTGCGTGCTCGACGCTCATCAGCGCAGCGCCGCCCCATTCGCCGCCGGCCGAAAAGCCCTGCAGGATGCGCAGCACGATCAACAGGATCGGTGCCCAGACGCCGATCTGGTCAAAGGTGGGCAGCAGACCGATGAGCGCTGTGGCGGCGCCCATCATGACGAGCGTGAAGACCAGCATCGCCTTGCGGCCCAGGCGGTCCCCGAGGTGTCCGGCGACGATAGCGCCGAGCGGGCGAAACAGAAAGCTGATGCCGAGCGAGGCCCAGGCGATCAGCTGGGCCAGCGGAGCGTTCTCGCCGGCGAGCGGGGCGAAGAACAGGCCGGCAAGCACGAGTCCGGCGGCCTGGGCGTAGATGAAGAAGTCGTACCACTCGATGGTGGTACCCACCATGGTGCCGGCGAGAACCCGCCGTTCCTCACTGCGTTTGGCGCTGGCCGTTGGCGTGCGCTCGGTCGTAATAGCCATGGAATACTCCCTCGTATCTCACTGCGGTGCTGGGCGGGTGGTGCTGCAAAGTCTGTGGATCGTGCGGAGAAAATCGGCACTGCGGCAGTATGGCAGGATTTTTTACGATTACCTACCTTTTGGTCAGTATTGTTGTTTTTCCGGTCGCGGGTGTGACTAGCTGAGCTCTGCGACGATCGTGCGGGCGGCCGCGGTGAGCACGGCACCGATGTCGGTGGGGGAGTGCAGGCTCGAGATGTACACGACGGCGAGGGAGGCGGGTGATTCCCCGGGCACGAGCAACGGAACGGCAATCGACGACAGGCCCGGAATGACCTCGTTGTGGCTCGAGGCGTAGCCGAGAGCAACGACCTCCCCGGCCTCGCTGCGGCGGGTTTCCGGGTGGCCGAGCGCGGCCCATTGCGCCGCGCTCAGGCCTGACTGGATCGCGATTCCCGGTGCACCCATGTGCAGCGGATGCCGCGTGCCAGGCTGCTGTGCGACCGTCGCGTGGGCCTGCCGCGGCTCGATACTCACGAGCGTGAAGATCTCGCCCTGGTCGAGTACCGCGACGAAGGCGGTCATGCCGAGCTCGTTGGCGATGCGGGTGAGCACAGGCCGGGCAGTGGCCTGCAGATCGCGGGACACCCCGCGCGCCAGGGCAGCCAGTCGCGCGCCGAGCCGTACCAGTCCCGCCGGGTCGCGAACAACGAGACCGTGATCTTCCAGGGTGCGCAGAATGCGATAGGCGATCGAGCGGTGCACGTCGAGGGCGGCGGCGAGTTCGACGATCGTCATGGCTTTGTCGGTGTCGGCGAGAATCTCCAGCATGCGGATGCCGCGCGACAGGGTTTGCGAGTGGGCGGGTGCAGCCTTGGGGTCCGCGAATTCTGGAATCGACACGCTGGTATTCTCCCACCCGGCCAGGTCCTCTCGGTTAGCCAGCCACCCTGTCGGCGGGCGCAGCTAGGCTAATACCGTCAGATCGACGGGCAGGCAAAGTAGGGGAGAACCAATGACGGTTGTTACAGACACGAACACGAACGAAGCCGAGCTGCTCGCTCGCGTGCCGAACCAGCTCTACATCAACGGCGAATGGGTCGCCGCCACCGGCGGCCGCACCCTCGATGTCACAGACCCGGCCACCGGCCGCGTCATCAAGACCATCGCCGACGCGAGCGTGGCCGACGGCACCGCCGCCCTCGATGCGGCCGACGCTGCCCAGGCCGACTGGGCGGCGACCCCGGCCCGCGTGCGGGGCGAAATTCTGCGCCGCGCATTCGATCTGCTGCAGGAACGCAAGCAGGAGTTTGCCCTGTTGATGACCATCGAAATGGGCAAGCCGCTGCCCGAGGCGCTCGGCGAAGTCGCCTACGGCGGCGAATTCCTGCGCTGGTTCAGCGAAGAAGCCGTGCGCATCAGCGGCCGCTACGGTGCCAACCCCGAGGGCACCGGTCGCATGATCGTCACCCAGCAGCCGGTCGGACCCTGCTTTCTGATCACCCCGTGGAACTTTCCGCTCGCCATGGCCACCCGCAAGATCGCCCCGGCGCTCGCCGCGGGCTGCACCGTCGTCGTCAAGCCGGCCGCGCTCACCCCGCTGACCACCCTGCACTTCGTGGCCCTGCTCGAAGAGGCCGGGCTGCCCGCCGGCGTCGTCAACGTCATCACGACGTCGCAGTCCGGCGCGGTCTCCGAGCCGATTATCGCCGACCCCCGCCTCCGCAAACTCAGCTTCACCGGCTCGACCGCGGTCGGCAAGTCGCTCATCAAGCTCTCCGCCGAGAACGTGCTGCGCACCTCGATGGAACTCGGCGGAAACGCCCCGTTCGTCGTGTTCGCCGACGCCGACCTCGACAAGGCTGTCGACGGCGCGCTCATCGCCAAGTTCCGCAATATCGGGCAGGCCTGCACCGCCGCCAACCGTTTCATTGTGCACGAGTCGATCGCTGCCGAATTCGCCCGCCGGGTCACCGAGCGGGTCGAAGCGTTCCAGATCGGCCGCGGCACCGAGGCCGGCATCACCATCGGCCCGCTGATCGACGGCAAAGCCGTCGCCAAGGCTGACTCGCTCGTACAAGATGCGCTCACTCGCGGCGCGACCCTGCTCACCGGCGGCGCCGCGATCGAGCGCGAGGGCACCTTTTACGCACCCACCGTGCTCACCGACGTCAAGGCCGGCAGCGACATTCTGCGCGACGAAATCTTCGGCCCGGTGCTCGCGATCAGCACCTTCACCGACGAAGCGGATGCCGTGCGCCTCGCCAACGACACCGAGTTCGGCCTGATCAGCTACGTGTTCACGACCGATCTGGCCCGTGGCCAGCGCATGATCGACAAGCTGCAGACCGGCATGATGGGCCTGAATACCGGCGTTGTCTCCAACGCGGCCGCACCGTTCGGCGGCGTCAAGCAGTCCGGCCTCGGTCGCGAGGGCGGGCTCGAGGGCATTCACGAGTATCTGTCGACGAAGTACACGCTGACGCCGACGCCCTAAAGCGGCAAATTGCCGGAGGGTGCATCCGTTTCGCCCTAGAGGAGAGAAATAGAGGAGTCAGTGGTTTCCCGCCCCGGGGAGGGCCACAGCACGCGACGTCGGGTTTGCTGCTGTGGCCCCTTCTGCTGGCAGGGGGAACTGCAACCGAGTCGAAGGAAACTCACTATGCTGGTGCGCGCGGAGGTTGTCACTCTCACAGTGCGATCGCCGAACCCCTGCCCGGTACGTGTTTCGGCCCGAAGGACCCACCCTCACGTGAGCGCACCTACCGACGATGACGCGTCCCTCCACCGCGCCTTTCAGGACGGTGATGAGCGCGCCCTGGCCGCGGCGTATGACCGCTGGTCACCGTTGGTATTTACGATCGCCGTGCGCTCCCTCGCCAATGCGTCCGACGCCGAAGACGTCACCCAGAAGGTATTCATTGCCGCCTGGCGGGGGCGCGGTGGGTTCGACCCGGCCCGTTCCCGGCTTCCGGCGTGGCTGATCGGCATTACGAGGCACGTGATTGCCGACACCCACGAGGCACGCAGTCGCCAGCGGCGGCTCGAAGACTCACTCGCCGCGACCATCCCGGCACACCGCGTCGATGACAGTTTGAGTGTCGTCAACCGGGTGCTGGTCGGCGACGAAATCGACCGGCTCGAGCCTGTGCCCCGGCAGGTGATGCGCCTCGCCTTCTTCGACGATCTCACCCAGGTGCAGATCGCCGACAGCCTGGGGCTTCCACTCGGCACGGTCAAGAGCCACATGCGGCGCAGCCTGACCCGCCTCCGCACCCGGTTGGAGGTGTCCGATGACTCGTCTTGATGGCACCCACATCGCCGCGGACGACCTGCACCTGCTCGCCCTGGCCGAGGTCGACGCGAGCGCGGCGGAACGGGCCCACCTCGCCACCTGCGCCGAGTGCTCCGGGGAATACCTCGCCCTGTGGCAGGTCGTGCAACTCGCTCGTGCCGTCGGGTTCGATTCGCGGCTCACCCCGCCTGCGGGCGTCTGGGCAGGCATCCAGGCCGAACTCGGGCTGAGCAACGCGGTGCACACACCACCCACCTTCACGAAAACCGCTGACGCGACGTATACTGCGGCCCCGCCCCAGGCACCTGCTTCGCCGGTCGCCGACCCGGCGGCGGCCGGACCGACGGCCGAGGTGTCGGTCGAACCAGCACCCGTGCGACTGCTGTCCCTCCGCCGCTGGGTCCCGTTCGCGGCAGCCGCCGGCCTGATCGGCTTGATCGGCGGCATCGCCATCGGCGTGGCGAGCACCGCCGGCCCGCCACCCGAGCAAGTCGTGGCCGAAGGCGCCCTCGACGCCCTGCCGGGATGGGCCGCGAGCGGGTCGGTCCGGGTCGAGCAAACCGCCGACGGCCGCCGCTCGGTCGTCGTCGACCTCGACGCGCCGAATCCGCCGGGCACCGGCCTGCGCGAGGTCTGGCTGCTCAAAGCGGATGCGTCCGGCCTGGTCAGCATCGGATTCCTCGACGGTGCCACCGGTCGTTTCACTATCCCCGCGAGCGTCGACCTCGCCCAATACCCGCTGGTGGACGTGTCCGCCGAACCCGCCGACGGCGACCCGGCGCACTCCGGCGACTCAATCGTGCGCGGCGAATTACACGCGCTCTGAGTCGTTTCTCCAAATAAGTCGCCGTGGTGCATCCGAAACGCGCCCGACTAGAGAAGTTGTTACCAGGGAGGCACAGCCGCCTTCCGTAACGACCAACCTGGAGGTAGCAATGAACAAGTCCATCGCCGTCGGAATTTCCGCCGGCCTTCTCGTCGCACTCGCCGGGCTCGCGCCGGCGCAGGCGGCCGTTCCCGCGGCATCCGCTTCACCGGGTATGGCATCCGTGTCGGTGCTGCACGCCATTCCCGGACTGACCCTCGACATCTCGGTCGACGGTCGCGTCGTCGTCGCCGATTTCATGCCTGGAACCCTGCTCGGCCCGCTGAAGCTCACGGCCGGCACCCACACCGTCGGAATCTCCGCGGCAGATTCCCTCGAAGTCGGCGGCAGCGCCAACGGCTCGCCGCTTCCGTCGATCGCCGTGAGCGGCTCGACGACAGTCACGGTCACGGCCAATCGCAGTTTCACGGCGGTTGCCCACCTCACGGATGCCGGCCTTCCCACCGCCACCCTGTACAACGATGACACCAAGCCGCTGGCCGCCGGACAGGGCCGCCTCACCGTGCGCCACGTTGCGGCCGCTCCGGCCGTTGACGTTCTCGCCAACGGCGCCGTTGCCGTCGCCGGCCTGACCAATCCGTCGCAGGCCGTGCTCGATCTGCCGGTCGGCACGATCAGCGCCGTCGTGGCCGCCGCCGGAACGACCGCGCCGCTGCTCGGCCCGGCGGAAGTCACGATCGCCCCGCGCACCAACACCATCGTCTACGCCTGGGGCAGTCTCGCCGACGGCAACCTGGCCCTCTACGTGCAGACGGTGCACACGCGGGCCGCAGCGCCGGCATCCGTTTCGGTGCTGCACGCCATTCCGGGCGTCGTGGTCGACGTGTACGTCGACAACCGCAAGGTCATTGACGACTTCGAACCCGGCACCCTCACGAAGACGTTCCGCCTTCCGGCCGGCAGTTACACCCTCGCCATCACCGCAGCAGATGCCGTTGACGCGAGCGCTCCCGTGATCGGCCCGGTCGACCTCGCGGTTGCCGCGGGCGTCAACTACACGGCTGTCGCCCACCTGACCGAGGCCGGAGTTCCGACCGCGGCCTTGTTCGCCAACGATACCTCCGCGACCGGCGCCGGCCAAGGCCGCCTGACCGTGCGTCACGTCGCCGCTGCTCCCGCGGTGGACGTACTCGCGAACGGTGCTCCGGCCATCACCGGCCTGACCAACCCGAACGAGTCCGTGCTGGTGCTGCCGGTCGGCACCATCTCGGCCGCGGTTGCGGCTGCCGGAACCACCGCGGCACTCATTGGGCCGGCCGACGTGGCCATTGCCGCGAGCACGAACACCATCGTCTACGCCTGGGGCAGCCTCGCCGACGGCACGCTCGCCCTGGCTGTGCAGACGGTGTCCACGAAGTAGCTTCGTCCGGCATAACTCCTGCAATCTGAGCGTCGACCCCGCGCGGGCCCCGGATTTCCGGGGCCCGCGCGGCCGGGTCCGTGAAATTGCAGGAGTTATGCCGCTCGAGCCGGGTGTACCGCGCCGCTGGCTAGACTTTGCGGATGCCCCTGATCGCGATCGACGACCTGAGCGACCCGCGACTGGTCGACTATGCCCACCTCACCGACGTGGCCCTCAAGAAGGCCCGCGGCACCGAACACGGGTTGTACATCGCCGAATCAGCCCTGGTTTTGGAGCGGGCCCTGCGCGCCGGGCACATTCCACGCTCCGTGCTCGCGCTCGGCAACACAGCCGATGAGGCGCTCGCGGTGCTCGGCGACTACGCGGCCGAGGTGCCCGTCTTTGTCGGCCCCGGCGAAATGCTCGCCGACCTCACCGGCTACATTCTGCACCGTGGCTTGATCGCCGCGATGCACCGACCCGAACTGCCGAGCGCCGACAGCCTGCTGGCCGATGCGCGTCGCATCGTCATCCTCGAAAACGTGGCCGACCCGACCAACGTCGGCGCCATCTTTCGCTCGGCCGGTGCCATCGGAGCGGATGCCATTCTGGTCACGCCGCGCTGTTCCGACCCGTTCTACCGTCGCGCCATCCGGGTCTCGATGGGTACGGTGCTGCAGGTGCCGTGGACCCGCGCCGGCGACTGGACCGAGACTCGCGCCCTACTCACCCGGCACGGCTTTCATGTGGCGGCCCTCGCGCTGACGCCGGATGCGGTCAGCCTGCGCGATTTTGACGGTACCGCTCACGAACGTCTGGCCCTGTTGCTCGGCGCCGAGGGCGAGGGACTCACCCCCGAGGCACTCGCCGCCTCGGACACCGTCGTGCAGATTCCAATGAAGCACGGCATCGACTCCCTCAACGTCGCCGCCGCGAGTGCCGTCGCGATGTGGGCGCTGTCCGGGTAACCCCTTCCGCCACCTGAGCCCGGCGGGCCTAGGCTGGGGGCATGAGCAATGAAGCTGTCATCATCGACGTTCTGCGCACCCCGTCGGGCCGGGGCAAACCCGGTGGAGCCCTGGACGGCATCCATCCGGCCGACCTCCTGGCCACGGTGCTGCGTGAGTTGGTCAGCCGCAACAACCTCGACCCGGCACTGATCGATGACGTGATCGGCGGCTGTGTCAGCCAGGCCGGCGAGCAGGGCAATAACGTGACCCGCACCGCCCTGCTGAGTGCCGGCTTTCCGCACACCGTGCCCGGCACCACGATCGATCGGCAGTGCGGCTCGAGCCAGCAGGCCGCCACTTTCGCCGCCCAGGCCGTGATGAGCGGCAACGCCGACGTGGTCATCGCCTGCGGCGTCGAGTCGATGAGTCGGGTACCCCTCGGGTCTACGGCCGGCGGGCAGGACCCGTTCGGCACGCTCATGCACGAGCGTTACCCCGACGGCCTGGTCAACCAGGGGGTGTCGGCCGAGCTCATCAATCAGAAGTGGAACTTGGGCCGCGACGCCCTCGACAACTACGCGGCCCGCTCGCACCGGCTGGCCGCAGCGGCGGCTGAACGGGGTGATTTCGGCGGCGAAATAGTGGCCGTCACCCGGCCGGACGGCAGCGTGATCAGCGAGGACGAGACCATCCGCCCGGGCACCTCGCATGCTTCACTCGCCGGACTGCGCCCCGCCTTTCGTACCGACGCGCTCGCTGCCCGGTTTCCGAAGCTCGGCTGGCACGTCACGGCCGGTAACTCCTCACCGCTCACCGATGGCGCCTCGGCGACCCTGATCATGAGCGCCAAGAGGGCCGCGCAGCTCGGTCTGAACCCCCGCGCCCGGTTTCACAG
Source organism: Cryobacterium sp. Hh11 (assembly GCF_004404045.1). Classification (NCBI taxonomy): domain Bacteria; kingdom Bacillati; phylum Actinomycetota; class Actinomycetes; order Micrococcales; family Microbacteriaceae; genus Cryobacterium; species Cryobacterium sp. Hh11. Next base: position 29,948 of record NZ_SOHF01000027.1, read on the forward strand.
CTTCACCGTGGTGGGAAGCGACCCCATGCTCATGCTGACCGGCGTGATTCCGGCGACCCAGCGCATCCTCTCGCGGGCCGGCCTCGGCATCGACGATATCGACGCCTACGAGATCAACGAGGCCTTCGCGAGCGTCCCGCTGGCCTGGCTGCGCGAACTTCACGCCGACCCCGATTGCCTCAACCCGCGCGGCGGCGCCATCGCCCTCGGCCACGCGCTCGGTTCCTCGGGCACGCGCCTGCTCGGCACGCTGCTCAATCACCTCGAAATGACCGGCGGTCGCTGGGGCCTGCAGGCCATGTGCGAGGGCGGCGGCATGGCCAACGCCACCTTGATTGAGAGGCTCTAATGCAGATTGACGGATGCTCCGCCCTCATTACCGGAGGCGCCTCCGGCCTCGGCCTGGCCTGCGTTCGCACCCTGCACGAAGCCGGCGCATCCGTCGTATTGCTGGATCTCCCCGGCGCTCCCGGCGACGCAATTGCCGCCGAGCTCGGCGACCGGGCCCGCTTCGTGGCGGGCGACGTGACGAGCGCCGGCGACGTGCAGGCCGCCGTCGACGCGGCGGTGGCCCAAGCGCCGCTTCGCATCGTGATCAATTGCGCCGGCATCGCGCCCGGCGCCCGCACGGTCGGCCGCGACGGCCCGCTGCCGCTTGAAGATTTTGAGCGGGCGATTCGCATCAACCTGATCGGAACCTTCAACGTCGTGCGGCTGGCTGCCGCCGCGATGCAGCTCACCGAACCCGTCGGAGACCCGGGCCGCCAGGGCGGCGCCGAACGCGGCGTCATCGTCAACACCGCCTCGGTCGCCGCGTTTGACGGGCAGATCGGGCAGGCCGCCTATGCCGCGTCCAAGGGCGGCGTGGCCGCGATGACCCTGCCGCTCGCCCGCGAATTCGCGCAGAGCCTGATTCGGGTGATGTCGATCGCGCCCGGCATCTTCGACACGCCCATGCTGCAGGGGCTGCCGCAGCCGGTGCGGGATTCTCTCGGAGCCCAGGTGCCGCATCCGTCCCGGCTCGGTGACCCTCAGGAGTTCGCATTCCTGGTGCGGCATATCATTGAGAATCCCATGCTCAATGGGGAAACTATCCGCCTTGACGGGGCGATTCGGATGCAGCCGAAGTAGAGCTGTAGGTTCGAAGGAACGACTCTTTAGGGGAACCCTCGTATGGCAGTGATATTCGGCACGATCCTCGTTCTGGCCGGGTTCGCCTGTGCCGTCTACGGGGTACTGCTCGTGGCCTGGGCGAACCCAACGACGCCGCTGCCCATGTTCACCAGCGCACCGAGCCGGCCACGGGCATCCGTTTTGTTGAATGTCGGAGCCGTCGCGCTGGTGATCTGGGGCGCGAACCTCATGACGCCGGAGATCGGCGCCTGGGCTTTCGTGCTGCTCACCATTGCCGTGCTGGGACCGTTCATCGTGATTCGCGCCTGGCACAATGGGCGGGTCGCCAGAGGGGCACAGCGCTGATGGAGCTTCTGCTGGGCGTCATTCTCGTCGCCATCTCGACCGCCCTCGGTCTGGCAGGAGCTGCGAGAATATCGGGGCAGAATCGAGGCTTGGGAAACTATGTGAATCCCACGGTTCGCCAGAAGCTGCCCATGCTGGGCTGGAGAATTCTCCACGTCGGCCTACTGGTTTTCGGCGTCCAGCTACTGCACAACGAGCTGGGCACTGTGGCCTATCTCATGTTCGGAATCGTCGTCGTTCTGCCGTTGATCTTCGCCCTGTGGCGCAACGCGCGTCGCCCGGCTGACGCCTGATCAGGCAGGCAGCGGCGCAGTCGGCTGCTGCTGCGTAATGCAGTGGATGCCGCCGCCCCGCGCAAACAGCGGCCGCGCATCGACCGACACCAAGCGGCGCCCGGGATAGGCGGCCGCGAGCACGTCGCGGGCCAGGGAATCGGCCCGCTCCTCGCCGAAGCTGCAGGCGATGACTCCGCCGTTGACGACGAGATGATTGACGTAGTTGTAGTCCACGAACCCCTCGTGGTCGCGCAGCACGGCGGGCGCCGGCAGGTCGATGATTGTGAACGATCGCCCGGCCGCGTCGTGCGCGTCGGCCAACAGGCCGCGAAATTCGCGGGTGAGCGGGTAGTCGGGGTGACCCGGATCGTTTTGGGCGTGCAGCAAAATCGTGCCCGGCGATGGCAGCGCGGCGACCATATCGATGTGCCCACGGGTGCCGAATCGCTCGTGGTCGCGGGTGAGGCCGCGTGGCAGCCAGACGACGTGCTCCGCGCCGATCGTGCGGCGAAGCTCCGCCTCGACCGAGGCGCGCGTGGCGCCGGGGTTGCGACCCGAATCGAGTTGCACGCTCTCCGTCACCAGCACGGTTCCTGCGCCGTCGACGTGGATTCCGCCGCCCTCGTTCACGAGCGCGGACGACACGATTGCTGCACCGGCGGCATTTGCTACGAAGCGGCCGATCTTCGAATCGTGGTCCCAGGTGGCCCAGTCCTGGCCGCCCCAGCCGTTGAAGGTCCAGTCGACGGCGCCGAGCCGGCCGGTGTCGTCGTGCACGAAACTCGGGCCGATGTCGCGCATCCAGCTGTCGTTCAGCGGAGCCTCGAGCACCTCGATCTCGGCCGACAGATAGCGCCGGGCTACGGCGCGCTCGGCGGGGTCGACGACCATGCGCACGGGTTCGAATTCGGCGACGGCGTGGGCGACGGCCGCCCAGGTGCGGCGGGCTTCGTGGGCTTCAGTCGCAGTGTCGCCGAGCGTGTAGCCGCCCACCGGAAACGCCATCCACACACGGTCCTGCGGCGCGGTTTCGGCCGGCATGCGCCAGGTCATACGGTCGCCGATCCGTACGGATGCGCCGGGTCGACCGGCGCGACCAGCCCGGCATAACTGTCCGGGCGTCGAGTCATCAGGAAGGGAAACAGGACGAGCCACTCCTCGCGCTGGGTCAGGTCCAGGTCGGCCACGAGCGCCACCGACTCGCCGCGAGGCGCCTGCACGAGCACCCGTCCGAACGGGTCGGAGATGAACGACGAGCCGTAAAAGGTGAGGTCGCCCTCGTCGCCGTGCCGGTTCGGCACGACCACGAACAGTCCGCTCGTGATGCCGTTGGCCACGATGACCTGCTGCCAAATCGGCTGGGTGTCGAAGTCCGGAAACAGCGGTTCCGATCCGATCGCGGTCGGGTAGGCGAGAATTTCGGCGCCGCCGAGCCCGTACAGCCGGGAGACCTCGGGAAACCACTCGTCCCAGCAGGTCGGTAGCCCCAGGCGCGCACCGGCCACGTCGTAGACCGGGTACGCGTCCTCGGCCGACCCCGGCCGAAAGTAGGTGTCCTCGTAATACCCGGCCGTGACCGGGATATGCATTTTGCGCGTGCGACCGAGGAGTTCGCCGGCCGGCGACACCAGAATGGCCGTGTTGTAACCGCGCGGGTCGTTCGGTTCGTCGGCTTCAGCAGGCTGCTCGAACAGCGAGGCGTGCACGATGACGCTGTGCAGCCGCGCCTGTTCGGCCGCGAAAGCGAAGGTGGGGCCGCCCAGGAGCTGCTCGGCATCCGCTTTGGGAATGCCGGTGGCTCGCACATTGCCGGGGTATTTGCTAAGGGTCAGTTCCGGCAGAAACACGATCCGGGCGCCAGCCTCAGCCGCCAAACGGATGCCCTCGGCCAGCTCCGCCTCGAGCGTCGCGTCGTCCGCGTGCCAGCGATGCTGCACGAGACCGACGCGCAGGGGAGTCCGGTCGGGCTCGCGCACCCGGGTGGGCGAGGCGGGGCTAATCGGGGCCTCGATCAGTCTCATGCGGTCTCCTGGGTATTATTGGCGATCAAACCTGATCCCAATCTACATAACCCGGCTACTTTGCCGCGTGCGCCTCCAAAAACGCATAGACCTCGGAGTCGTCGACCCCGGGAAACGTGCCGGACGGCAGCGGCGACAGCACGTGTGCGTGCAGCCGGGCGCTCGGCCAGGCCCGGCCGGCCCAGCGCGCGGCCGCATCCGAGTTCGGCCGACGACAGCACGACTCATCGGGACAGCGCGACACCGTACGCTGCGTGGTCTCACGCCCGCGAAACCACTTCGCCTGCGCAAACGGAACGCCGACGCTGATCGAAAACTCACCGGCATCCGTTGACCCGGTCTGCGTCGCCGACCAAAACGTACCGGCCGGGGTGTCGGTGTACTGGTAGTACTCGGTGGTGCGGTTGGTGTGGGTGAAGGCGCTGCGGGCGCTCCACTGCTTGCAGACGTACTGGCCCTCGATCGACCCGGTCACGTCCACCGGAAACGGCAGATCGTCGTTCTCGTAGCCCTTTTGCAGGGCGCCGTCGCCGTTGACGCGCAGAAAGTGCAGGGTCATATCGAGGTGCGAGGTGGCGAGGTTGGTCAGTCGCAACGCTGCAGCCTCATGGGTCACGCCGAAGGTGTCGCGAAAGTCCTCCACCGACAGCTCGCGCTCCTGCTTGGCATTCGACAGAAAGGCGACGGATGCCTCGCGCGGCATTAAACAGGCCGCCGCGAAGTAGTTGATCTCGAGCCGCTGCCAGAGGAACTCCGCGTAGCTGCCCGGCCGTTCGTGCCCGAGCAGCCGGTGCCCCATCGCCTGCAGGGCCATCGACCGCAGGCCGTGCCCGCCGGGAATCGACGCGGGCGGCAGGTAGATGCGCCCATTGGCCAGGTCGGTCACCGAGCGGGTGGAGTTGGGCAGATCGTTCACGTAGATCAGGCTGAATCCGAGCTGATCGGCCATGACGCTGACCTCGCGGTGGGTGAGCGCGCCCGAGACGTGGCCGCTCGCGCGCACCCGTTCCTCGACCAGTTCCTCGATGGCCGGCAGATAGTTGCCCTGTTCCCGCATCCGCTCGCGCAGTTCGGTGTTGGCTCGCCGCGCCTCTTCCGGCGTCGCGATGGCTTCGCTGGCCCGGCGGGACAGCTCCCGGTGCAGGCCGAGCAGCGATTCGATGGCGGGCAGCGGCATCCCCTTAGTGACTTTTACGACGGGCAGGCCGAGCGCCCCGTAGAGCGGATTTTTCTGGGCACGGTCCAGTTCGATCTCGAGCGCCGCCCGATTGTTTGGGGCTTCCCGGCGCAGCAGCTCGGCCAGGTCCACAGCGAGGGCCGTCGCGAGATCCTGCAGGGTCGACAGCTTCGGCTCGCGGCGGCCGTTCTCTATCAGCGACAGCTGACTGCCGGCGAGGTGAACGAGCGCACCCAGTTGGTCGAGGGTGAGACCGCGCTCCCCCCGAAAGTGACGGATGCGATGGCCGAGCAGGATCAGATCGGAGGCTTGAGGCGACATTCCTTAACGATATCTAAAAAACTGCATTTCTTAAGTAGCAATATTGCGGGTTTAGGGCTCAAAGCAGGGCCATTGTTGGTGTGTAAGACGAAATTATGGTTTCGCACAGCGTCTGACAGCAACGGGGCCCGACGTTTTTGACCACTTCGCAACTTTTTCTCGATACCCGGCGACCGGAAAGGCCAGCATATGACTCTCACCAACTCTTCCCTCCAGACCAACGGGGATTCGTACCCGACGCGCACGGGCAGCACCGACCCTAACCTGCAGTCCTGGGTCGATGAGATTGCCCGCCTGACCGAGCCCGACGCGATCATCTGGTGCGACGGCTCCAAGCGCGAGGCCAACGAGCTCTCCAAACTGCTCGTCGCCTCCGGCCAGCTCATCCGCCTAAATCCGGAATGGCGCCCCAACAGCTTTCTCGCCCGCACCAACCCGAAAGACGTTGCCCGCGTCGAAAACCGCACCTTCATCTGCTCCAACGATGAAGCGGATGCCGGCCCCACCAATAACTGGGCCGCACCGGTCAAGATGCGCGCCGAACTGCGTGGTGTCTTCGCCGGCAGCATGCGCGGTCGCACAATGTACATCGTGCCGTTCTCGATGGGCCCGCTCGGCGGACCCATCTCGCAGCTGGGCGTTGAGATCACCGATTCCCCCTATGTTGTGCTCAACATGGGCATTATGACGCGGATGGGCGAGACCGTGCTGACCATGATCGAAGCCGGCGACCCGTGGGTGCACACCGTGCACAGCGTCGGGTACCCGCTCGTCGACGCATCGGGAATCACCCGTCCCGACGTGGAATGGCCCTGCAACGATGACAAGTACATCGTGCAGTTCCCCGATACCCGCGAGGTCTGGTCCTACGGCTCCGGCTACGGCGGAAACGCCCTGCTCTCTAAGAAGTCCTTTGCGCTGCGCATCGCGTCGGTGATGGGCCGTGATCAGGGCTGGCTGGCCGAGCACATGCTGATCATCAAGCTGATCTCACCCGAGGGTGGCGTGTTCCACGTGGCCGCCGCCTTCCCCTCCGCCTGTGGCAAGACGAACCTGTCGATGCTGCGCCCGACCATTCCCGGCTGGAAGGTCGAAACCATCGGCGACGACATCGCGTGGCTGCGCCAGGGCGAAGACGGACGCCTCTGGGCGATCAACCCGGAAGCGGGCTTCTTCGGAGTCGCCCCCGGAACCGGTGAAACCACCAACCCGACCGCCGTCTCCACCATGTGGGGCAACACGATCTTCACCAACGTCGCCCTGCGTGACGACGGAGATGTCTGGTGGGAAGGTCTCACCGACAAGGCTCCCGATCACCTGATCGACTGGCAGGGCAAGGACTGGACGCCCGACTCCGGTCGAACCGCCGCCCACCCGAACTCGCGCTTCACCGTTGCGGCCGCCCAGTGCCCGTCGATCGCCGACGACTGGGAAGCGGCCGGCGGCGTACCGATCGACGCCATCGTCTTCGGTGGCCGTCGGGCGACCAACGTTCCGCTGGTCGCCCAGGCCCGAAGCTGGAAGCACGGCGTTTTCATGGGAGCGACGATCTCCTCCGAGAAGACCGCGGCCGCTGACGGCATCGTCGGCGAGCTGCGGCGCGACCCGTTCGCGATGCTGCCGTTCTGCGGCTACAACATGGCCGACTACTGGGGCCACTGGCTCAAGGTCGGCAAGGAACTCGGCACCAACGCCCCGGCGATCTTCCAGGTGAACTGGTTCCGCAAGGGCCCGGACGGCGACTTCATCTGGCCCGGATTCGGTGAGAACTCGCGGGTTCTCGAATGGATGATTCGTCGCATCGAGGGCAGCGCCGACGCCGTCGACACCCCGATCGGACTGCTGCCAGCCGAAGGTGCGCTGAACCTGGACGGTCTCGACCTGTCCAAGGAATCCGTTGACCAGCTGTTCGCGATCGACCAGACCAGCTGGCTCGCCGAGTGCGACCTCACCGAGGAATACTTCGACAAGTTCGGCGACAAGGTTCCGCCGGCACTGCGCGCCGAACTCGCGAGCGTGCGCTACCACCTCAAGGACTAGTTCCTGCAGTGCGAACGGCCCCGTCACGCAGGTGGCGGGGCCGTTCGTGTACCTCCCGTGCGTGCATTACTTTCCGGGCCCGGGCCCGGGAAGCGGGCCCATGATCTATCGTGGGCCGGGTGTCACAAGGTGGGCCCAGGGCCTCAGAGACCGGCATCGCGCAGGACCCCGCCGGGAACCGGCCGAACGGCCCGCGCGCGGCGGTCGTAGGATGCCAGCATGCATGACGACAGCGCACTGGTCGAGGCCCGGCTGAACCGTTTTGTTCGCGAACGGCTGCACCCGGCGATCTACCGGGCCACCGCCCCGCTCACGGTCACCGCCTGGGTCGCGCCGGGGGAGCCGGTCTCGTTTGCCGAGGCGGTCTCGCATCCGTTTGAACCATTCGTCGTCGGCGAGTCGTGGGGAAGGCCGTGGGGCACTGTCTGGTTTCATCTCACCGGACTGGTACCGCCCCAATGGGCCGGCCTGGCCGATACCCGCATCGAGGTCGTCGTCGACCTCGGGTTCACCGTCGCTGTGCCGGGCTTCCAGGCCGAGGGCACCGCCTACAGCTCGGATGGCCGGGTGCTCAAGGGCGTGGAATCGTTGAATCGCACCGTGACGGTGGTCAGCGACACCATTGACCTCTATATCGAGGCCGCCGCCAACCCTAATATCGCTGGCGACTTCAGTTTCACTCCCACCCTGCTCGGCGATCTTGGCACCGCCGGCAGCACGCCGCTGTATGCACTGCGCCAAGCGGATGTCGCCCAGCGCGACACGCAGGTCTGGCAGCTCGCGCAGGACGTGTTCACACTCGACGGACTGCGCCGGGAGCTTTCGGCCGCATCGCCGCGGCGGGCGAACATTCTGCGCGCCCTGGAACGCTGCCTCGATCTGCTCGACCCGGACGATGTGGGTGGCACCGCGGAAGCCGGACGCGCCGCCCTGGCTCCGGTGCTCGCCAGCCCAGCCAACGCCAGCGCGCACCGAGTGCACGCGGTTGGCCACGCGCACATCGACAGCGCCTGGCTCTGGCCGGTACGTGAGACCGTGCGCAAGGTCGCGCGCACCTGGTCCAACGTGCTCGACCTGATCGACCGTCACCCCGATTTTGTGTTTGCGGCCTCGTCGGCGCAGCAGTATGCCTGGCTCCAGCAGTTCTACCCGGAGCTGTTCGAGCGCGTGCGTAAAGCCGTCGCGGCCGGCAACTTCGTTCCGGTCGGAGGGATGTGGGTTGAATCCGACACGAATATGCCCGGCGGCGAGGCCCTGGCCCGGCAATTCGTGGCCGGCAAGGGGTTCTTTCTGCGCGAGTTCGGGGTGGAACCGCTCGAAGTCTGGCTGCCCGACTCGTTCGGCTACTCCGCGGCACTTCCTCAAATCGTGCGTGCCGCCGGCAGCCGCTGGTTTCTCACCCAGAAGTTGTCCTGGAACGACACGAATCTGTTTCCGCACCACAGCTTTCTCTGGGAAGGCCTCGACGGCAGCCGCGTCTTCACACACTTTCCGCCGGTTGCCGACTACAACGCGCAGCTCTCCGGTCTGGAACTGGCCAGGGCCGAGCGGTTGTTCGCGGAGAAGGGCGTGGCCAATACCTCGCTCGTGCCGTTCGGTTGGGGCGACGGTGGCGGCGGTCCGACCGAGGAGATGATCGCCGCCGCCCACCGTACCGCGTCGCTTGAGGGATCGCCGACGGTCGAACTGTCCAGCCCGCGGCGGTTCTTTGAAGCGGCGGAGGCCGAGTATGCGGCGCCGCCGGTGTGGTCGGGCGAGTTGTATCTGGAGTTTCACCGCGGCACGCTCACCTCCCAGGCTCGCACCAAGCAGGGGAATCGGCGTTGCGAGCACCTGCTGCGGGAGGCGGAACTGTGGGCGACGACGGCCGCCGTGCGCGTGGGGGCGCAGTATCCACGCGCGGCACTCGAGAACGCGTGGCAGACGGTGTTGCTGCAGCAGTTCCACGACATCCTTCCGGGGTCATCGATCGCCTGGGTGCACGCGCAGGCCGAGCGCGAGTATGTGCGGGTCACTGGAGTGCTGGAGGGGGTGATCGAGGAATCGGTTCGTGCGCTCGTCGGGCCGGGCGATGGCGCGGTCGTGCTGAATGCGGGGCCGTATGCGCGGGCGGGCGTGCCGGCGCTCGGCGGCAGCGCGGGCGCCGATACTCAGGGTGCCGATGCTCGGGGTGCCGATACTCTCGGCGCGGGTGCTGCGGGTGCTGCGGGTGCTGCGGGTGCTGCGGGTGCTGCGGGTGCTGCGGGTGCTGCGGGTGCTGCGGGTGACGAGGCGACGAGCGCGGAGGGTACGGGCCGGGATGCTGGGGAGACTGCTCCCGTGCGCGCTTCCGCGACTGCGGTGGGGGACGCTGCCGCCGCGCACGCCGGGGCGATAATCTCACGCACTTCGGCCGGCTGGGTCCTGACGAACGAGCTCGTCTCCGTCACGATCGACGACGACGGACTGTTCACCTCGGTGTACGACCGGCACGTTGACCGCCAGGTCGTGCCGGCCGGAGCGCGAGCCAACCTGCTCACCCTGCACCGGGACACCCCCACCCAGTGGGATGCCTGGGACATCGACACCCCGCACGCGCGCCTGTTCGAGGCACTCACCGATGCCGACTCGGTTGAGCAGCTCGACCAGCTCCCGGTCGGTCAGGTCGGTGTGCGTGTCACACGGCGATTTGGCGAGTCTTCGGTCGTCGAAGATGTGACCCTCGCGTCGGATTCAAGCGCGATCGACCTGCACGTCAAAATCGACTGGCATGAGCGGCAGAAGCTGCTGCGACTGAACTTTCCGCTCGACGTCAAGGCCGACCGGGCCTCCTCCGAGATCCAGTTCGGGCACATATTCCGCCCGACGCATGCGAACACCTCCTGGGATGCTGCCCGTTTCGAAACCGTCGCCCACCGCTGGGTCCACGTCGGCGAACCGGGTTTCGGCGTCGCGGTTGCCAACGACTCCACCTATGGCCACGCGATCATCCGCACCGCGTTTGCTCCAGGCGAAACGGATGCTCCGCAGCGTGACCCCGGCACCGGGCAGGACGCGAACGCAGCTGGGTATTCCAGCACCGGCGAGGATGCCAGCGTCAGCCAGGGTTCCCGCCGTGACGGAGAAGTCCGCGTCGGCAGCACCGCCAGCCCCGACCGGGTGACGGATACGGCCCCGCCCGCAGCGGCGGCCCGCATCGGCACGACCGTTGCACTGACTCTGCTACGGGCCGCCGTCTATCCCGACCCGACCTCCGATCAGGGCGAGCACGAATTCCGCGTCGCCCTCCGCGTCGGCGCGAGTATTCCCGACGCGGTAGATGAGGGCTACCGGCTGAACCTACCGCTGCGTACCGTCGCGGGCATGGGCTCTACGCCGGTCGAGCCGCTCTTCACGGTCGACAACCCGGCCGTGGTCATCGAGGCGGTCAAGCTCGCCGAAGACGGCAGTGGCGACGTGATCGTGCGGCTCTACGAGGCGCACGGGACCCGGTCCCGGGCCCGGGTCATCCGCTCATTCGCCGCAGCCGAAGCACACGAGACGGACCTGCTCGAGCGCCGCGTTACCCCGGCCGCCATCATTGCGACGGATGACGCCGCCCTGACCCTGGAATTGCGCCCCTTCCAGCTCGTGACGCTGCGCTACCCTTCCATCCATTGAACGCGAGAGCGCAAAAAGTGCCCGATTGAGAGTTCCAATCGGGCACTTTTTGCGCTCTCGCGGGGTGTTAGACCAGCAGCTGGTGCTTGGCCAGGTCGCGATATAGGGGGGTGGAGACGACTAGTTCGGAGTGGGTGCCGACGCCGACGACCTCGCCGTGGTCGAGCACCACGATTTGGTCGCTGTCGACCACGGTGGACAGGCGGTGCGCGATCACGATGAGCGTGCGGTCCACCGCGACGGCGTCGATGGCTTCGCGCATCATCTGCTCGTTCTTGCCGTCGAGGCTGGAAGTAGATTCATCGAGCAGAAGAATCGGCGGGGCCGCGAGCAGTGCCCGGGCGATTGCGAGCCGCTGGCGTTCTCCGCCGGAGAGTTTCACACCCGATTCGCCGACCGCCGCGCCGAGCCCGGCTGGGTCGCGGTCGAGCAGTTCACCCAGATTGACCGCCTGCAGCACCTTGATGCAGTCCTCGTCGGTGGCATCGGGGGTGGCGAGCGTGAGATTGTCGCGCAGCGAACCGGCCAGGACCGGGGCGTCCTGCTCGACGTAGCCGATCTGCGCGCGCAGCGCGGTGCGATCCAGCGAACGAATATCCAGCCCACCGAGCCGCACGGTGCCGTCCGAGACATCGTAGAACCGCTCGATCAGGGCGAGGATGGTGCTCTTGCCAGCGCCGCTGGGCCCGACGAGCGCGGTGCGCAGCCCGCGCGGAGCGCTGAACGAGACTCCCTTAAGCACCGGGCGCGGGTCCAGGGAAGAGTCCCCGATGGAATCGGCGTCGAGATCAGCGTCCGTTTCGGCCGAGCCGGCGGTATCCGTTGTCGGCGCAGCGTCTGAACCAGCGGCGACCTCAGCCGGAGCCACCGCGTAGCCGAAGTGCACGTTCTCGAAGCTGATCGCGGCGGCTTCCGGGTTGACTTTGTCGTTGGCGGCGCCGACGGTCATGGCGAGCGGCGCGATGTCGCGGTCGAATTGATCCTCGGTGGGCAGATCGATGATCTCCTGGATGCGGCCGAGCGCTCCGAGAGCCGAGTTGACCGAGGTGATCGCGCCGAAGAACTGGGCGAGCGGCATGATCATCATGAACAGGAACAGAATGAACGCGACCAGGTTGGCCACGGTGATGGCGTCGCTCGCAACGCGAAAACCGCCGACGCCCAGCACGACCAGGAAAGACACCTGCATGGCGATGCCGGCGATCGGCACGACGAGGGCACTGATCTTGGCGACCTGGATACCCATGCGCCAGGCGCCGCGGGCATCTTCTTCGATCACGGACGTCTCACGCTCGGTCGCGTTCGCGGCGCGCACGGTGCGAATGGCGCTGATGGCACGCTCGACGCTCGCGGCGAGGTCACCGACCTTCGCCTGCGCGGCCTGGCTCGCGGTGCGGATGCGCCGGGACAACAGGGTGACGGTGACCACGGACACCGCGATCACGAGCACGGTCAGCCCGAGCAGAACCGGGTCGATAATGAGCATGGCCACGAGCGCGCCGATGAAGGTGAGCGAGCCGCCGATCGCTTCGACCAGCCCCTGCGTGAGCACCGCGCGCAGCAGCGTGGTGTCACTGCCGACGCGGGAGACGAGGTCGCCGGTGCGGCGCGCATCGAACTCGCTGATCGGCAGGCGCAGCAGGCGTCCGACCAGCTTGCGGCGGCTGGAGAGCACGACTCCCTCACCGGTGCGCTGCAGCAGGTAGTGCTGGTACCCGCTGATCAGGCCCGAAATTACCACGAGCGCAATGAGTACTCCAACCAGCGAACCGAGCGGGTCACCGGCCTGCACGATCGTGATGACCTTACTCACCAGCAGCGGCTGGGCCAGGCTCGCGGCCGCACCGAGCACGCTCAGGACGATGACGACGCCGAGCACCTTCTTGTGCTCGAACAGGTAGGGCAGCAGTTGGCTGAACTTCGCGCGCGGACCGGTCGGGGCTGGCCGGCCGCGGCGGCCGCGCGGCGGCTTGACGGCCTTCTGGGCAGCGGATGAATCGGGCGTGCGGGTTGCGGTGGTCACCGATTCATCTTAACCGTTCGGCGTCCAAGCCTCCCCGCAATCCCGTCATCGGTCTACAGTGGGGCACTGTGCCGGAGCCTGTCATTGCCACCCGAAATCTCGTCAAGAGCTATTCCGTCAACGGCTCGAAAAACTTCGTCGCCGTCGACGGGATCAGTTTCGAGGTGGCCCCGGGGGAGTCCTTCGGGTTGCTCGGCCCCAACGGCGCCGGAAAATCCACGACGATGCGCATGATCGGCGCGGTGTCCACCCGCACGAGTGGCGACCTCACGGTGCTCGGCCTCGACCCGAACCGGTACGGTCCCGAGATTCGTTCCCAACTCGGCGTGGTGCCGCAGGAGAATAACCTCGACCTCGAGCTGAAGGTGCGGGAAAATCTGCTGGTCTACGGCCGCTACTTCGGGCTGCCGCGCGCCCGAGTCGCCCGCCGGGCCGACGAACTGCTCGAGTTCGCCCAGCTCCAGGACAAGGCCACAGCCAAGGTCGACGACCTCTCCGGTGGCATGAAACGGCGCCTCACCATCGCCCGGGCGCTTATTAACGACCCGCGCATCCTGCTGCTCGACGAGCCGACCACCGGACTCGACCCGCAGGCACGCCACATTCTCTGGGATCGACTGTTTCGACTCAAGGAGCAGGGCACGACGCTGCTCGTCACCACCCACTACATGGACGAAGCCGAGCAGCTCTGCGACCGCCTCATCGTCGTCGACAAGGGCCGCATCATGGCCGAGGGTTCTCCGGCCGACCTGATCCGCCGGTATTCCTCCCGCGAGGTCCTCGAGGTGCGCTTCGGCTCAGCCCAGAACGCCGAGGTCGCCGACCGCCTTCAGAGTTTCGGCGGCAGCGGTTTCGGCGAACGGGTCGACGTGCTGCCCGACCGCATTCTGGTCTACAGCGATAGCGGCGAGCGAGAATTAGAGCGGATGACCGCGGTCGGCCTGCACCCGATCACGAGCCTGGTACGCCGTTCCAGCCTCGAGGACGTGTTCCTCCGTCTCACCGGCCGAAACCTGATCGAATGAGCGCGAGCGATTTCGACAACGCTCGGGATGCTGGCGGGGCGAGCGACAGCATCCGTTCGCAGGCAGTCGCGGCGGCTGTCGTCTCGGCCGCCCGCACCCGCCGCTACGGCTCCTGGTATGTGGCCGAGCACCGGTTTCGGGTCATGCGGTCGTACGCGCAGACGGTGCTGTTCACCGCGATCGGCAGCCCGCTCGTCTACCTCTACGCGATGGGCGTTGGCCTGGCCAGCCTGGTCGACGGCAATCTCGGTGACAACGCCGTCAATGGGGTCAGCTACCTCGAATTTCTCGCACCGGCGCTGCTCGCGAGCAGCGCGCTTGCAGTCGCCTCCGAGGAGTTCAGCTACCCGATCATGCTTGGCTTCAAATGGAACCCGACCTTCTTCGGTATGAACGCGAGTTCGATTCAACCCGGTCAGATCATCAACGGCATCGTCATCTCGGTAGCGGCGCGCATGCTGCTCACCTGCGCCATCTTCTATGTCTTCATGCTTATTTTTGGTGCGGTTCCTGGCCCGCTCGGTGCCGTGGCGGTGCTCGTGGCGCTACTCACCGGCCTCTCGTTCGGCGCGCTCCTGATGGCGTACACGGCCACCCTCAAGGACGACACCGGCCAGCTCGCCATGGTGCAGCGCTTCGTGATTCTGCCGATGACGCTGTTCTCCGGCACGTTCTTTCCGCTCGACGTGCTGCCGACCTACCTGCAGTGGCTCGGCTGGATCTCACCGCTCTGGCACGGCACCGAACTGTCCCGCGTCTTCGCCTATGGCCGACCGGAACCGATCTGGCTGAGCGTCCTGCACGCGCTCTATCTGGCCGCCCTGCTCGCTGTCGGCTGGATCTGGGCGCGTCGCCTCACGGCCGCGAGGTTGAACAAATGAGGTTTTCGTCGACGCTCGTCACTGCTGCTCGCCCGCCACGGCTGTTCGGGAGCCGTGGTGTCGGTAAGTATTACGCCGGTAATGCGCGCAGCGTGATGGCGCGCGGCTGGCGCGCGACGCGCAGCACCAACTCGCTCGTTGTGCTCAGCGGAATGGTCGAGCCGATCTTCTACCTGCTGTCGATGGGCCTCGGCCTGGGGGCGCTGATCGGCCAGGTACAAACCGACGACGGCCAGAGCATGCCGTACGCCGCTTTCATCGCCCCGGCGCTGCTCGCCGTCGCCGCGATGAACGGTGCCATCTACGATTCGACCTGGAACGTCTTCTTCAAGATGCAATTCGCCAAACTCTACGAGGGGATGCTGGCCACCTCGCTTGGCCCGCTGGACGTGGCCCTCGGCGAGATCTCGCTCGCCCTGGCGCGAGGGCTGCTCTACGCGACCGGATTCCTGCTCGTGATGCAGGCGCTCGGCCTGAACCTGTCCTGGTGGGCGCTGCTCGCGCTGCCGGCGGTGCTGCTGATCGCGTTTGGATTCGCATCCGTCGGCATGGCGGTGACCAGTTATATGAAGACGTTCCAGCAGATGGACTGGATCACCTTCGTGCTGCTACCGATGTTTTTGTTCTCGGCCACGTTCTACCCGCTGAGCGTGTATCCGCCGGGCGTTCAGTATGTGATTCAGGCGCTGCCGCTCTGGCATGGTGTCGAGCTCGTGCGCGGCCTGACCACCGGCCAGGTGGATGCTGGCCTGCTCTGGCACGTGCTCTACTACGCCGTCATGATCGTAATCGGCGTGGTCATGACCACCCGTCGCCTGAAAGCCCTGTTCCTGACATAGACAACGCTCCCCCTCGCCAGCGGCAAGGGGGAGCGGATGCTGGTGCGGCTGGACCTACCGGTGCAGGTCGAGGTCCTTCGTTTCGCGGCTCAGGATCAGCGCGATCAGGGTGATCGCGCCCATGATCGAGAGGTAGATGCCGACCCAGAACGGGCTACCCTCGCCGATTGTCCACAGCCAGACGGCGATGAACGGGGCGACGGCCGCGCCGAGAATGGAGCTCATGTTGTAGGCGAACGCGGAGCCGGTGTAGCGCACGCTGGTCGGGAACAGCTCGGGCAGCAGCGCGCCCATCGGCCCGAAGGTCATGCCCATGAGTGAGAATCCGACGATGAGGAACAGCATGACGCTGAGGTCACCGGCACCGAGCAGGGGCACGAAGAGAAACCCGAACACGATGATGAACATGGTCACGATGATGAGCGTCTTGCGGCGCCCGTGCTTGTCGGCCCACGGGCCGGAGGCGAGGGTGAAAATTCCGAAGAACACCACGCCGAGAATCATCATGAGGATGAAGGTGTTGTAGCTGAATCCGAGCCCCGGCAGCGCGGCATCCGTTGCGGCACGGCCGTAACTGAGAGTGAACGTGGTCATCAGGTAGAACAGCACGTAGGTGGCGAGCATGATGAACGTGCCGAGGATGAGTTCGCGCCAGTTCGACTTGAATACCGCAGCGAGCGGCAGCTTCTCGACACGCTTGGCCTGGACGACCTTCGTGAAGACCTCGCTTTCGACCAGGCGCAGACGCACCCAGAGTCCGACGATGACCATGACGGCCGAGAACAGGAAGGGGATGCGCCAGGCCCATTCGAGGAATGCCTCGGACGGGCGGGTCGGGTCGGTCGACGGCAGTGCGAGCGCGAGGCCGAGAAACAGGCTGTTGGCGATGATGAAGCCGAGCGGGGCGCCGACTTGGGGGAAGGTACCGTACCAGGCACGCTTGCCGACCGGGGCGTTTTCGGTTGCCACGAGAGCAGCGCCGCTCCATTCCCCGCCGAGGGCGAAGCCCTGGGCCAGGCGCAGAATGACGAGCATGAACGGTGCCCACCAGCCGATCATGTCGTAGGTCGGCAGTAGGCCGATCAAAAACGTCGCGATGCCCATGGTGAGCAGTGCACCGACCAGGGTGGCCTTGCGTCCCTTGCGGTCACCGAAGTGGCCGAAGAACAGGGCGCCGATCGGGCGGGCGACCATGGCGGCGCCGAACAGGCGAAGGAGGCGAGCAACGCGGTGGTCTCGTTGCCGGTGGGAAAGAACAGGTGCGGAAACACGAGGACGGCGGCGGTGGCGTAAACGTAGAAGTCGTAGAACTCAATGGTCGTGCCGATGAGGCTCGCCATGATGACGCGGCTCTTCGGATTGAGCGGTGTGGTCGGCGTCGGAATTGACGCTGTGGTTGTTGACATGGGGGTGGAACGCTCCGATGTGATAACTGAGCGCCAACGAAACCCGCAAGTCGATCGGACTTCCCGCAGTAGCGTTTACGCACGAATGATGGTGTGGCCGCGTGTAGAGGTCACCGATCACCCTACCCCCGGGGGGTCTGGGCCAACGCGCGACAGCGGCTAATCCGCGTGAAGCACTGGTGTGCCGACTTTCGCGACGAAAAAAGCTATTTCCAGAGGACCGCGATGACCACGTTGACCAGGGTGAGGGCTCCAATGGCCCAGAGCACGAGCGATGAGACGCTCGGCTTCTTGCGGTTCACGATGACCAGCACGGTGATCACGATGAGCACGAGCAGCTTGATGCCGATTTTGGTGTTGTCGATGTGGCCGAGGGTGCCCACCTGGATGACGCCGACGAGGAGCAGGCCGGTGACCAGCTGGGTCAGCGCACCGTGGAACATGGCGGCGACGATTGTGCCCTTGCCGGCAATGATCGGCTTGATCTGCACCAGAAAGCCGCCGAGTAGCGAGGCGAGGCCGACGAAGTGCAGAATGAGCAGAATATTGCGCAGAAGGTCCATGCGTTCAGCCTAGGTGACGACGATGCGCTACAAGCTAGCTGCGCAGCTCGCGCAGCAGAATTGCGGTGGCCAGGGCAGCGGATGCCGCCTCCTCGCCCTTGTCTTCCTTCGATCCGGGCAGTCCGGCCCGGTCGAGGCCTTGCTGTTCGTCGTCGAGGGTCAGCACGCCGAAGCCCACGGGCTTGCCGGTGTCGAGCGCAACGCGAGTGAGACCATCCGTTGCCGCATTGGAGACGAACTCGAAGTGTGGAGTGCCGCCCCGGATGATCACGCCGAGGGCGACGGCCGCGTCGGCCCCGTTTTCGAGCGCGACCTTGCAGGCGACGGGCAGTTCGAAGCTGCCCGGCACGCGCACGAGCGACCAGGAGGCTCCGCTCGCTTCGAGCACGCGGGTTGCGCCGGCGATGAGGCCGTCGGTGATCACGTCGTGCCAGAGACCCGCGACGATGACGACGCGCAAGTCGGTGCCGTCAACGCTGAGGGTGGGTCCTGTTCCGGCCATTAGGCGATTCCGTTCATGATTTCGGTGTCGGTGATGTGGTGCCCCATGCGGTCGCGCTTGGTGGCGAGGTATTCCTCGTTGTATTCGCCGATCCCCACCACGAGTGGCACGCGCTCGGTCACAGCGACGCCGTGCAGTTCGAGTTGACGTACCTTCTCGGGGTTGTTGGTGAGCAGCCGCACCGAACTCAACCCTAGTTCGTGCAGGATGCTGGTGGCCGCGCCGTACTCGCGGCTATCGACGGGCAGACCCAGCGCCACGTTGGCGTCGAGGGTGTCGAGGCCGTCTTCCTGCAGCTCGTAGGCGCGCAGCTTGTTGATAAGGCCAATGCCGCGCCCCTCCTGGCCGCGCAGGTAGACGACCACGCCGCCTTCCTCCTGGATGATGTCGAGTGAGGCGTCGAGCTGTGGTCCACACTCGCACTTGAGTGAGCCGAACGCTTCGCCGGTGAGGCACTCGGAGTGAACCCGCACGATGGCGCCATTGGCCGGGTTGCCGGCGACGAAGGCGACGTGGTCGGCGCCGGTGGAACGGTCTCGGTAGGCGCGCACCCGAAAGAGGCCGTGCCGGGTGGGGACGGTGGTCTCCACCTCGAAGTCGACCCGTGGCGCCTCGATCAGTGGCGCGATCGTCGGCAGTGCTGCGTTGGGGTGGAACTCGTCGAGGTAGCTGATCAGGTCTTTAATCGTGATGACGTGCAGCCCCTCGCGCTCGCCGAGT
Organism: Cryobacterium sp. Hh11; assembly: GCF_004404045.1. Lineage (NCBI taxonomy): Bacteria > Bacillati > Actinomycetota > Actinomycetes > Micrococcales > Microbacteriaceae > Cryobacterium > Cryobacterium sp. Hh11. The sequence continues at coordinate 48,859 of NZ_SOHF01000027.1, forward strand.
TCGAGCAGGCCGGGCAGTCGCATCATCTCGCCGTCTTCGGCGACGATCTCAGCGATCGCCGCGACCGGAACCAGACCGGCTAGTTTCATCAGGTCGACGCCGGCTTCGGTGTGGCCGCTGCGCTCGCGCACGCCGCCGTCGCGGGCGCGCAGCGGCAGGATGTGGCCGGGGCGGTGCAGGCTGGCCGGTGCCGACGCCGGATCGGCCAGAACTCGCAGGGTGTGGGCCCGGTCGGCGGCGCTGATCCCGGTCGACAGCCGATCGGCCGCGTCGACGCTCACGGTGTAGTTGGTACCGAGCGGGTCTTCGTTGTTCAAGACCATCACCGGCAGGTCGAGCTGGTCAGCGATCTCATTCGTCATCGGGGCGCAGATGAAGCCGGAAGAGTAGCGCACGGTCCAGGCGATCCACTCCTGCGTGGCGAGCTGGGCCGAGATGATGACGTCTCCCTCGTTTTCGCGGCCCTCGTCGTCGGCGACGATGACCGGTCGACCGAGGCGTAGGGCGTCGAGTGCGGAGGGAATATCGGCGAGGCTCATGATGCGCTCCTTGGGGTGGTGACGTGCTGGGAATTGTGGGTCGCCGTGAGGGCGAGCATCCGTTCAACGTGGCGGGCCAGAATGTCCGTCTCAATGTTGACTCGGTCGCCGACGGCGCGCTCGCCGAGGGTGGTCACCGTGAGGGTCTCGGGAATGAGCGACACCTCAAACCACTGATCCGTCTCGGTGGCGGGGCTGATGTTGCTCACCGTGAGGGAGACGCCGTCGATGGCGATCGAACCCTTGCCGACGACGAGCGGTGCGAGTTCGGCGCTGAGGCTGAACCGCAGCACTCGCCAGGCATCACCGGGCGTGAGACTAAGCACCGTGCTGGTGCCGTCAATGTGGCCCTGCACGATGTGGCCGCCGAGGCGTCCACCGACGAGGGCGGCGCGTTCGAGGTTGACCGGGGAGCCGACGAGGGCCGCGGACAGTGTCGACATCGACAGGGTCTGCGCCATCACGTCGGCGGTGAAGGTTTCGGCGGTGCGCTCGACCACGGTGAGACAGACGCCCTGCACGGCGATGGAGTCGCCTCGCAGCGCGCCGTCGATCACGAGCGGGCCGCGGATGGTGAGGCGGGCGGCATCCGCTGTCTGCTCGATGCGCACGATTTGGCCGAGCTCCTCGATGATTCCGGTGAACATGGGTTCCTTAGTTGGTCTGCGGTCGGGCGACGATGAGAACATCGTCACCGAGGCGGTCGAGGGAAAGAATGGCGAGGCGGCGCTGCTCACCGATCGCGGCCACACCGATGTCGGTGAGGGCGAGCCGGGAGCCGCCGATGAGCGTCGGAGCCAGGTAGATGAGGTATTCATCGACCAGGCCGGCGGCGACGAAGGCACTCGCCACGGTCGGTCCACCCTCGATGAACACGCTGCGCAGACCTCGGCCGTGCAGGTCGGCGAGAACGCCGGGAAGGTCGCGTCCGTCGAAAAACAGCGGTGACTGCGGGTGGTTGAACAGGGCAATGGATGCCGGCAGCTCACGTCGGCCCAGCACCACGGGCACCGGTTGCTGCGTGAGCAGCGTGCCATCGGCGTCGCGCGCGGTCAGGGCCGGATCGTCGGCGAGTACGGTCCCGGTGCCGACCAGGATCGCGGCGGCGGCACCACGCCGCCGGTGCACATCGAGGCGGGCTGCGTCGCCGGTGATCCAACGGCTGGAGCCGTCGGCCGCTGCCGCACGACCGTCGAGGCTCGACGCCCACTTGAGCGTGACGAACGGGCGCCCGAGGCGGGCGGCAACGAGCCAGTCGCCCAGGAATTCTTCGCCCTCCGCCACGAGCAGGCCGCCCTGCACGTCAACTCCGGCAGCGCGCAGCCGGTCGGCTCCGCCGCAGGAACGTTCGCCGGAGTCGGTCACCGAGTAGGCGACGCGAGCGACGCCGGCCTCGATCAGGGCCTCGGCGCAGGGTCCCGTGCGGCCGACATGGTTGCAGGGTTCCAGGGTGACCACGACGGTGCTGCCGCGCGCAGCGCCGGGGGAGAGCTGGGACAGCGCGTCGACCTCGGCGTGCTTACTGCCGGCTCCGCGGTGCCAGCCTTCGGCGAGGGTGTCGCCCTCAGCGTTCACAATGACGCAGCCGACCCGGGGGTTGACGCCGGTGGACGGGCCCTGGGCGGCAAGTTCGAGCGCGCGACGCATGGCGCTGTGCAGGGTATGCACTGCCGCGTTATTGGTCATCCCGCCCTCATCCGTATTGGACGAGCTCCGGGGGTATGGGTGTGCAGACCTGCACAAACCCGCCGGTCGACCGTAGGGGCCAACCGACTCGTGCGCCTCCCGTCCGGACTTTGACCGTCGGTGCTGGAATTTCACCAGCTCAACCGTTTCGCCCTTCTCTCGAGGGGCTAACGGGTCGCGGACTTTAACCGCCGGTTCGGAATCACACCGACCCCGGAGCACGTGTACTACTTCTAGTTATAGTGCAACAGTCCGCGCGCGGTACTATTCCCGGCGACATCCGCTGTTCCGGTCAGGGGCTCAGGAGGCCTCGACCAGGGCCCGGGCCGTGCTCTCGTCGACGAACAGGTCGGTGATCAGCCGGGCCGCGAGGGCCCCGCGCAGGCTCGCGAGCTTGGAGCGGCCGGCCACGACGCAGATGCGGCGCGGGGTGCGGCGCAACACGGTGAAGTCCGGGCCGGTTGAACGCTCGTTCAGAGCGATGCCGTCGGTCGAACCGTCGGCGCGGTAAAACACGGTGGCCACGTCGCCGACCACCTGGGCGGCGCTGAGTGCATCGAATTCGGCTTTCTCCAGGTAGCCACCGGCGTAGACACGGCTGATCACACCGGAAAACGGAGAGCCGAGGCCGAACAGGGCGATATCCATGGTGGCTTGCATGTCGATCAGGCGGCTTATGCTGCGCTCCCGCCACAGCGCCTTCTTGGTGGCCGGGTCGTCGAAGAACGCCGGCACCGGAAACTGCTGAATGTGTGCGCCGAACGCCGTGCCGAAGCGTCCGAGAATTTCACTCGCGTAGCCGAGGCCGGTCGTGCGCATGTTTCCGGCACCGTTGAGCTGCACGATCTGCGAGTTGTGGGTTTGTTTGGGCGTCACGTGTCGGCTGATCGCGTTCATGGTGGAGCCCCAGGCGATGCCCATGGTCATGTTCGAGTCGAAGTATTGACCGAGAATCCGTGCAACAGACAGGGCTACGCGCTCTAGGCGATCGACGTCGCTCGCGCTGTCTGGCACCGGAACGACGTGCGCTTCGATCCGAAATCGAGCCTCGAGCTGCTGCTCGAGGTGACTCGGGGCATCCAATGGCGACTTGATTTGGATGTCGACCAGGCCGGTCTCCCGAGCATGGCTGAGCAGGCGAGAGACGGAGGATCGGGAGGTGTGCAGCTCCCGAGCGATGGCATCCATGGTGAGGTCCTGCATGTAATACAGGTGCGCCGCGGTGAGGGCGTCGCGGCTGCGATCGGACTGCACGGGATCAATGTTGAGGGTCACAACGGCTCCTTGCACGTATGTTCAATCTGGTTGAGAAATTGTGTCGGACTGTCAGACTGAACCTATCCAAATGGTTTGCCGCAATGCAAGCCCAAGACAGAGGTGACAACAATGTCGTTCTTAAACTCACAGACTTCGTCAGCACTCAACGATCGTCCCAACGCCCAGGTGCTCATTATCGGCGCTGGCATCAATGGCATCGCAACCTTCCGCGATCTGGCCCTGCAGGGCGTCGACGTGGTCATCGTAGAGAAGAACGACTTCGTCTCCGGCGCCTCGTCGGCGAGCTCGCACATGATCCACGGCGGGGTGCGCTACCTCGAAAACGGCGAGTTTCGCCTGGTCAAGGAGTCGGTGACCGAGCGCAACAGCCTGCTCAAGATCGCGCCGCACTACGTCAAGCCGCTGCAGACCACCATCCCCATCTTCTCCACCTTCTCCGGAGTGATGGCCGCGCCGCTGCGTTTCCTCACCCACAAGCAGGGTTCCAAGCACGTTGAGCGTGGCGCCCTGCTGATCAAACTCGGCATGATGATCTACGACGCCTTCTCCCGCGACGGCGGTTCGGTGCCGCGTCACGAGTTCAAGGGTCGCGGTCAGACGCTCGCCGCTCTGCCGCTGCTGAACCCCGGCCTCAAGTACACGGCAACGTACTACGACGCCGCGATGCACGACCCTGAGCGCCTCGCCCTCGACGTGCTGCGCGACGGCCTCAACGCTGGCCCGCATGCTCGCGCCGCCAACTACGTCGAAGCCGCGGGCATGAGTGAGAACGGCGTGCTGCTGCGCAACAGCATCACCGGCGAAGAGTTCACCTTCACAGCGGATGTCGTCGTCAACACGAGCGGGCCCTGGACCGACCTGACCAACACCGCTCTCGGGCAGCCGAGCACGTTCATGGGCGGCACCAAGGGCTCCCATATCGTCCTCGACAACCCGGAGCTGCTCGCGGCGACCGGTGGCCGCGAGATCTTCTTCGAACACGAAGACGGCCGCATCGTGCTGATCTACCCGCTCAAGGGCCGCGTTCTGGTCGGCACCACCGACCTCGAACACGACATGAGCAAGCCGATTCGCTGCACCGAAGACGAGATCGACTACTTCTTCGACCTGGTCGCGCACGTTTTCCCAACCGTGAAGGTCGACCGTTCGCACATCGTGTTCCGCTTCGCCGGCGTACGCCCGCTCCCGCGCCACGACGAAGAAGCCCCCGGATTCGTCTCCCGCGACTACCGCATCGAGTCGCGTCCGCTGCCCCGCACCGGTGCCGAAGACGGCACCCTGCTCAGCCTGGTCGGCGGCAAATGGACCACCTTCCGCGCCCTGGCCGAGCACCTGAGCACCGACATCCTGAAGCTGCTCGGCCTGCCGCGCACCGTCTCCACCGAGGGCCTGGCCATCGGCGGCGGCCGCAACTTCCCCGCAACGGATGCCGCCCACCAGGTCTGGGTCACCGCCCACGGTGACGAGGTGGGCGCAGACCGCGCCGCAGCCCTGCTCGCCCGGTACGGCACCCGCGCGAGCGAGGTCATCGACTTTCTCACCGACCCGACCGCTCCAGCGGATGCCCCGCTCGTACACAACTCCGCCTACAGTCGGCGCGAGATCGAGTTTTTGGCCTCCACTGAGAGTGTCGTGCGCCTGATCGACGTGCTGCTGCGTCGCACCAGCATGGCCTTCGTCGGATCCGTCACCACGCCGCTGATCGAGGAGCTCAGCGGTGTCGTCGCCCCGGTTTTGGGGTGGGATGCTGGGCGGCTGGCCGAAGAGATCGAGCTGGCCCGCAGCATCCTGAGCGACGTGCACGGGGTCACGCTGGCCCCGGTCAGCCAGACTCCCATTCGCGTCGTCTGACGCGTTCGGCCGGGCCGGCGATTGCCGACAATCTGCACGAACGTGCAGCTCAAAGCGACCATCGCCCGGCCGGGCGCCGATACGTTTTTACACAGGTCACAAACAGCACGACCGTCGCACTCGACAATTAGGTCAGTCGGCAGCACCCCATCTGAAAGGTCAATGTGGACAATCTCGGTGTCGTCTTTATGTCAGAGGTCGTGGGAACGGCCATCCTCATACTCCTCGGCTGTGGCGTGGTCGCCAACGTCGCGCTCGCCAAGAACAAGGGCTTCGGCGGCGGTTTTCTCATGGTCACCATCGGCTGGGGCCTCGCGGTCTACGCCGGTGTCATCGCCGCGTACAACTCGGGCGCCCACCTGAACCCGGCCGTCACGCTCGGCCTCGTCGCGAGTGGCGCCGACACGTTCGGCTCCGGCGTTCCGGTCAACTTCGTGTCGATCATGACCTATATCGGCGCGCAGATGATCGGCGCGATCCTCGGTGCCGTCGTGGTCTGGCTTGCCTACAAGCAGCACTTCGATCAGGAGCCGGAAGCCGCCAACAAGCTCGGTGTCTTCTCGACCGGGCCGGCCATCCGCTCCTACGGTTGGAACCTGGTCACCGAAATCATCGGCACCTTCGTGCTGGTTTTCGTCGTCATCGGCTTCGGCCGCAACGGCGACGGCGGCGGGCTCGCGGCCCTCGGTGCACTGCCGGTGGCCCTGCTCGTGATCGCGATCGGCGCCTCGCTCGGTGGGCCCACCGGCTACGCCATCAACCCGGCGCGTGATCTCGGCCCCCGCATCGCACACTTCCTGCTGCCGATCAAGGGCAAGGGCTCAAGCGACTGGTCGTATTCCTGGGTACCCGTCGTCGGCCCGATCATCGGCGGCGTGCTCGCCGGTGCCTCCTCTGGTGTGCTGCTGCCCATCCTGGGCTAAGCCTGCCGACGCATTCTGCAGCATCCGCTTTAAACTGATTCATCCCACCTGGAACAACAAAGGAGTTACAAATGGCCAAGTACGTTCTCGCCATCGACCAGGGAACCACGAGCTCCCGCGCGATCATCTTCGACAAGGCCGGGTCGATCATTTCGACCGGTCAGCTTGAGCACGAACAGATTCTGCCGCAGGCCGGCTGGGTCGAGCACGACCCGAAAGAAATCTGGGACAACACCCGTGAGGCCATCGGCCAGGCGCTGTCCAAGGCGAACATCACCCGGCACGACATCGAGGCCATCGGCATCACCAATCAGCGCGAAACCGCTGTCGTCTGGGACAAGAACACCGGCGTGCCCGTTTACAACGCCATCGTCTGGCAGGACACCCGCACCCAGGCAATCGTCGACCGCCTCGCGGCCGACGGCGGTGTCGAGCGGTTCAAGAACAAGGTCGGCTTGCCGCTGGCCACCTATTTTTCCGGCACCAAGATCGTCTGGATCCTCGAGAACGTCGAGGGGGCACGCGAGAAAGCGGATGCCGGCGACCTCCTGTTCGGCACCACCGACTCCTGGGTCCTCTGGAACCTGACCGGCGGCATCGAGGGTGGCGTGCACGCGACCGACGTCACCAACGCCAGCCGCACGATGTTCATGGACCTCGAAACCCTGCAGTGGGACGACGAGATCCTGGCCATCTTCGACGTGCCCAAGTCGATGCTGCCCGAGATCAAGAGCTCGTCCGAGGTCTACGGCATCGCGAGCGGGCACAGCCTGCTGCGCGAGGTGCCGATTGCGGGCATCCTGGGTGACCAGCAGGCCGCGACCTTCGGCCAGGCCGCGTTCGACCAGGGCGAGGCCAAGAACACCTACGGCACCGGAAACTTTCTGATCTTCAACACCGGCACCGAGATCATCCACTCCAAGAACGGCCTGCTCACGACCGTGGGCTACAAGCTCGGCGATGCCCCCGTGCACTACGCGCTCGAGGGATCGATCGCCGTGACCGGTTCGCTCGTGCAGTGGATGCGCGACCAGCTTGGCATCATCAAGAACGCCTCCGAGATCGAAGACCTCGCCAAGACGGTCAAGGACAACGGCGGGGCGTACTTCGTGCCGGCCTTCTCGGGTCTGTTCGCGCCGTACTGGCGGTCGGATGCCCGTGGCGCCCTGGTCGGTCTCACCCGCTACGTGAACAAGGGCCACATCGCCCGCGCCGCGCTCGAGGCCATCGCGTACCAGACGCGGGAGGTGCTCGATGCGGTCAACGCCGACTCCGGGGTTCCGCTGACCGAACTCAAGGTCGACGGTGGTGCCACGGCCAACGACCTGCTCATGCAGTTCCAGGCCGACATTATCGGCGTGCCCGTCGTGCGCCCGGTCGTCGCCGAGACGACAGCCCTGGGCGCCGCGTATGCGGCCGGCCTGGCCGTCGGCTTCTGGAGTGGCCTCGACGACCTCCGCTCCAACTGGCAGGAGGACTCCCGCTGGGAGCCGTCCATGGACAAGGACGAGGCCGACCGCCTCCTGCGCAACTGGAAGAAGGCCGTAACGAAGACCCTCGACTGGGTAGACGAAGACGTGCGCTAGCTCTTCTCGCGAGAGCGCAAAAAGTGCCCGATTGGACTATCCAATCGGGCACTTTTTGCGCTCTCGCGTTACTGTGCCAATAGGGGCGGAAGGTCGTGGAGGGATTCGATACGGAGGATTCCAACGGGGGCAGCGGATGCGCCGGCGCGGTCCAGCCAGACACCCGTCAGCCCCGCAGCGGCCGCGCCCACGGCATCCGTGCGAAGCCGATCGCCCACGTACACCGCCCCCTCCACCGGAACGTCGAACAACGCGCAGGCGTGCTGGAAGATGCGCGCGTCCGGCTTGGCGAAGCCGAGAGCACCGGAGGTGACGACGTGCTCGAACCGGTGGGTCAGCCCGACCCGCCGAATCTTCTCGCCCTGAAACACCGGGTCGCCGTTCGTGATGAGGCCAAAGCGCACCCCGGGCAGAACCTCAGCCAGCGCGTCGAGGCAGGGGAGCGCGTCGTCGTGCAGCCGCCAACTGGCCCGGTAGCTCAGAAAGTACTCGTCAAACCAGGCGTCGGCCTCGGCGTCGGTCAGCGAGATGTCAAACGATGCGGCGAAGTCCTGGGCCCGGGCGCGCCGCTGGCCGGCAAAGTCCAGAGCGCCGGCGAGGTAGGAGTGGTAATGCTCCTCCTCGAGCGCGTCCCAGAGCACGATTGCTGCATTGCGGTCGCCGGTCGCGAATGCACCGCCGATCCGGTCGAGGTGCAGCAGGATTCCCGCTGCAACAGCTCCGCGGTGCTCGAACAGGGTGTCGTCGAGGTCGAACAGCACCACCCCAGGTCGCCGAGAGCGCAAAAAGTGCCCGTTTGACGGGTCCAATCGGGCACTTTTTGCGCTCTCGCCACCAGGCGCAGGGGGAAGGACGGGCATCAGCGGCGGGGGAGAAAGCCTACGCGGTCGTAGACGGTCGCCAGGGTTTCGTTCGCTACAGCGTCAGCCCGGGCGGCGTTCGACGCCAGCACCCGGTCGAGTTCGGCCGGGTCGCCGAGCAGCTCCGCTACGCGCTCGCGAATCGGGTCGAAGGTGCCGAGTACAACTTCGACGAGACCCTTCTTCAGATCGCCGTAGCCGCGCCCGGCGTACTCGTTCTCCAGCGACTCGATCGACTGACCGGCGAGTACGGAGTAGATCGTCAGCAGGTTCGCCACGCCCGGCTTGTTCTCGCGGTCGAAGACCACGCCCCCATCGGCATCCGTTACGGCCCGCATGATCTTCTTCTTGGTGACCCCGGGCTCGTCGAGCAGCCAGATCACTCCGGCGTGCGACTCGGCCGACTTCGACATTTTGGACGTGGGATTCTGCAGGTCGTAGATCTTCGCGGTCTCCTTCACGATCGCCACCTCGGGAATCGTGAAGGTGTCGCCGAACCGTGAGTTGAAGCGCAGAGCTAGGTCGCGGGTGAGTTCAACGTGCTGGCGCTGGTCCTCTCCGACCGGCACCACCGTGGTCTGGTAGAGCAGAATATCCGCCGCCATCAGTGTCGGGTAGGCGAACAGGCCCACCGTCGTCGCGTCGGCGCCGTGCCGCGCGGACTTGTCCTTGAACTGGGTCATGCGGCTGGCCTCACCGAACCCGGTGATGGTGTTCAGCACCCAGGCCAGCTGCGCGTGTGCCGCGACATGCGACTGCACATACAGCGTCGACGCCGACGGGTCGATCCCGGCCGCAATGTATTGCGCCGCCGTGCCACGCGTGTTCTCCCGCAGCTTCACAGGCTCTTGCGCGACGGTGATCGCGTGCAGGTCGACGATGCTGAAGAAAGCGTCGTGGGTCTGCTGCAGCGACTTCCAGTTCAGCAGCGCGCCAATGTAGTTGCCGATCTGCAGGGACTCGGCGGAGGGCTGCATGCCCGAATAGAGGCGGGGTTTGGTCATGAGTTCAACGCTCCAGAAAGGTCATAGTCGACAACGACGGGGGAGTGGTCGCTCCATCGCTGGTCGTACGCTGCGGCCCGGTCGACCGCATACGACACCACGGATGCCGCCAGCTCCGGGCTGGCCAGGTGGTAGTCCAACCGCCATCCGGTGTCGTTGTCGAATGCCTGGCCGCGCTGAGACCACCAGGTGTATGGACCCTCAACCTCACCGGCCCACTTGCGCCCAACATCCACCCAGCCCAGTCCGGCGCCCGCGTTGTACAAAGCGTCGCCTTCAGCGCCGAGGATACGGTCGAAATACTCACGCTCCTCCGGCAGAAAACCGGCATGCTTCTTGTTGCCGCGCCAGTTCTTAATGTCGAGAGTGCGGTGCCCGACGTTGAGGTCGCCGAGCACGAGCGCGAGCGAGCTGTGCATGCTCAGCTCCGGCAGCCGAGCGATCATGGCGTCCAGAAACTTGTACTTCTCCACCTGCTTGGGAGTGTCCGTCTCGCCGGAGTGCACATACGTGCTCACTACGGTGATGATCTGGCCGTTGACCTCGTAGTCGGCTTCGAGCCAGCGGCCGGCGCTGTCGAATTCCTCAGCACCGAGGGCAACGCGATGAATGGATGCCCCCGCGCGGCTTGCCAGGGCAACCCCGGCGCGGCCCTTGGCGGTGGCGGCGTCGTGCAGAATATTCCAGTCCGGACCGAGCAGCCCCTCGAGGTCTTCGGTGGAGGCACGCACCTCTTGGATGGCCAGAATGTCGATGTCACGGGCATTCAGCCAGTCGTCCATTCCCTTGCGGTACGCGGCTCGTACCCCGTTCGTGTTGATGCTGGCAATGCGGAGGGGTTTGGCTGCAGACATGAGTCAAGTCTAGTTTGGGGCGTCCCCCGCATCTGCCCGGGCAAAGCCTTCGACGACAGCTTCGGCAGCCCTGAGCCGCCGCCGGGCGCCCCACCGGGCATACCAGGGCGAGGCATCGAGATCCGCTCTGGCGGCGGTGAGCTCGCCCTGCGCGGTCAGCCTCAGGGCATCGTGCATCCGCTGCGCCTGGTCTTCCGCCGCCTCATCGGCGCTGAGCGTGTGGGGCGGAATCCCCGCATCGTCCATCCCCACCGCAATCCACGACGCCGCGATCAACGTGACCGTGCTCACGAGGTTGAACCAGATCAGCAGCCCAATGATCACCGCAAAGGTCGCCAGCAGCGGGTTGCGGCTGGCGCCGCCGAGCAGCGCACCACCGAGAATTTTGAGCAGGCCGAGCGCCAACCCGCCCAGCAGCGCGCCGGCGAACAGCCGCCGTACCGGAATGCGTACCCGTGACAACACCCGGAACAGGGCGGCCAGGGTGAGGGTGTCGATGACGAGCACGACGGCCAGGCCGATGGCGCGGGCCGAGGCTTCGTAGAAGAACGAGTCCTGCGGTATCTGAAAGATGCCAAAGAGCAGGCCGAGCAGCGCGGTGCTCGCCAGCGAGACGATCGCCGACAACACGAGGGCCAGGCCGAAGACCAGCCCGAGGCCGAGCTCGCGCAGCTTGACCAGCAAAAAGAACGTCGTCTGCTGCGGCATGTCAAAGACGGTGCGCACCGCCTGCGCCGTCGCCGACAGCCAGCCGAGCGCGGTCAGCAGCAGTCCGACCAGGGCGATTGCTCCGGTCCAGGTGAGAATGCCGGCGGTGGCGAGTAACTCGGGGTCGATGATGCCGTCGGTGCCGATCAGTCCCGGAATCGACTGGTTGATGATCGCGTAGAGCGCGTTCAGTAGGCCCTGATTCGCGGTCAGAAAGAGCCCCGCAATCGAAAAGCCCACCCAGACAGCCGCGAAAATGGCGAAGATCGCCTGATAGGACATTCCAGCGGCGAGGATGCTGCCACCCACGTTGTTGAAATGGGTCACCACCCGCACGGGTCGCCAGGTGAGGATGCGGGCTACAAGCTCTTTCACAGTGTCAGCTTAACCAAAGACACCCCCGTCGAAGTGACGGGGGTGTCTTTCCTATAAGAAGGCAGTTACGCCTTGCCGCGCATGATGGCCTGCTTGACTTCGGCGATAGCCTGGGTCACCTGGATGCCGCGGGGGCAGGCATCCGTGCAGTTGAAGGTCGTGCGGCAACGCCACACGCCCTCTTTGTCATTGAGAATATCGAGGCGCACGGCCGCATTATCATCGCGCGAATCGAAGATGAAGCGGTGCGCGTTCACGATCGCGGCCGGACCGAAGTACTGACCGTCGGTCCAGAACACCGGGCAGCTCGACGTGCATGCCGCACAGAGAATACATTTCGTCGTGTCGTCGAAGCGCGCGCGCTGGGCGACGGTCTGAATGCGTTCCTTGCCCTTGACTGGGGCGACGCTGTTCATGAGGAACGGCTGCACCTCCTTGAACGATGCGAAGAACGGCTCCATGTCCACGACGAGGTCCTTCTCCAGCGGCAGACCCTTGATGGCCTCCACGTAGATGGGCTTCGTGACGTCCAGGTCCTTCATGAGCGTCTTGCAGGCCAGGCGGTTGCGACCGTTGATGCGCATGGCGTCTGAGCCGCAAATGCCGTGCGCGCAGGAGCGGCGGAAGGTCAGCGAGCCGTCCTGCTCCCATTTGATCTTGTGCAGGGCGTCGAGCACGCGGTCGGTCGGGTAGAGCTGCACATCGAAGTCCTGCCAGTGCGGCTCGTCGTCGACCTCCGGGTTGAACCGGCGCACGATGATCGTGGCGGTGAACGACTTGATCTCTTCGGGTACGACGGGCTTGTTGTCGATCGTGGCTGTGCTCACTAGTACTTCCTCTCCATCGGCTGGTAGCGGGTGATGACAACCGGCTTCCAGTCGAGCTTGATGTGGTCGGCGGCGTCCGCCGACATCGCGTCACCCTTGAGGTACGCCATGGTGTGCTTCAGGTAGTTCTCGTCATCTCGCACGAGATAGTCTTCGCGCTGGTGGCCGCCGCGGCTTTCCTTGCGGTTGCGGGCGGAATAGACGACAACTTCGGCCAGGTCGAGCAGAAAGCCGAGTTCGACGGCCTCGAGCAGGTCGGTGTTGAACCGGCGGCCCTTGTCCTGCACACCGATGTTCTTGTAGCGCTGACGCAGCAGGTGGATGGTCTCGGTGACCTCGGCCAGGGACTCGTCAGTGCGGAACACCTGAGCCTTCTTGTCCATCTCCTCCTGCAGAATCTTGCGCAGCACGGCGATGCGTTCGGTTCCGGTCGATGAACGGATGCCTTCCAGCAGTTCGCGCACTTCCCCGGCCGGGTCTGTCGGCAGCGGAACGAATGACGCCGTCTTCACATACTCGACCGCATTGATACCGGCGCGCTTGCCGAACACGTTGATGTCCAGCAGCGAGTTGGTGCCGAGGCGGTTGGAGCCGTGCACCGAGACGCAGGCGCATTCGCCGGCGGCGTACAGCCCGGGAACGACGACCTCGTTGTTGCGCCAGACTTCGGCCTTCACATTGGTCGGGATGCCGCCCATCGCGTAGTGCGCGGTCGGCATGACCGGGACAGGCTCGGTGACCGGGTCGACGCCGAGGTACGTGCGGGCGAACTCGGTGATGTCGGGCAGCTTGGTCTCGAGCAGTTCCTTGCCGAGGTGGGTGCAGTCCAGGTAGAGGTAGTCCTTCTCCGGACCGGCACCGCGACCCTCCGCAACCTCCTTGAGCATGCAGCGTGAGACGATGTCACGCGGGGCGAGGTCCTTGATGGTCGGCGCGTAGCGTTCCATGAAGCGTTCACCGGAGGCGTTGCGGAGGATTGCTCCCTCACCGCGGGCGCCCTCGGTAAGGAGGATGCCCAATCCGGCCAGGCCGGTCGGGTGAAACTGGAAGAACTCCATGTCCTCCAGCGGCAGGCCCTTGCGCCAGACGATGCCGACGCCGTCACCGGTGAGGGTGTGGGCGTTCGAGGTGGTTTTGTAGATCTTTCCGAAACCACCGGTGGCGAAAATGAACGCCTTGCCCTGGAACACGTGCAGCTCGCCGCTCGACAGGTCGAGGGCGACCACGGCCGACGGCTGGTCGACGCCGTCGACGTTGGTCATGACGAGGTCCAGCACGTAGTACTCGTTGAAGAAGTTGATGCCGCGCTTGACGCAGTTCTGGTACAGCGTCTGCAGAATCATGTGGCCGGTGCGGTCCGCGGCGTAGCAGGCCCGGCGAACCGGGCTCTTGCCGTGGTCGCGGGTGTGGCCACCGAAACGCCGCTGGTCGATCTTGCCCTCTGGGGTGCGGTTGAACGGCAGGCCCATGTTCTCGAGGTCGATGACCGCGTCGATGGCTTCCTTGGCCAGGATCTCGGCGGCGTCCTGGTCAACCAGGTAGTCGCCACCCTTGATCGTGTCGAAGGTGTGCCATTCCCAGTTGTCTTCCTCGACGTTGGCCAGCGCCGCGGCCATGCCGCCCTGGGCCGCACCGGTGTGCGAACGCGTCGGGTAGAGCTTGGAGATGACAGCCGTGCTGGCATGGGGGCCGGCTTCGATGGCGGCGCGCATGCCAGCTCCACCCGCTCCCACAATGACGATGTCGTGCTGGTGGTAGTGCACACCGTCTACGACGGTGGACTCCGGGTTTGCGCCGGCGGGTGCTGTGGAGGATGTCATTTTTTTGTGTGCAGCTCCTATAGGGACTTACAGAACGAGGCCACGAGGTCGGCAGGCGCACCGGCGGGGCAGGGATCGAAGGTGAACACCACGAGGGTGCCCAGCACGATCAGCGAAACAACACTGACCAGGATCGCGACTTTCAGGATGCCGCGGCTGATTCGTGAGGTCGCGTAGTCATTGACGAGGGTGCGCATGCCGTTGCCGCCGTGAATTAGGGCGAGCCACAGCATGATGATGTCCCAGACCATCCAGAACGGGTTGGTCAGCTTACCGGCGACGAACGCGAAGTTCAGGGCGCTGACGCCCTCACCGATCATGAGGTTGACGAACAGGTGGCCGAAGATGAGCACGACCAGCACGACGCCGGAGACGCGCATGTAGATCCAGCCCCATTTTTCCCAGTTGACGCCGCTTTTCCTGGTAGAACGGGTGTACGGGCTGCGGGGAGCTTCGATTGTTGAAGTCATGTCGATCGCCCCCTAGTGGCTGAACACGTTGATGAGGTGGCGCGGCACGAAGGCCAGCATGGTGACGACCCACAGGCCGATGACGACGTAGAACAGTACGCGCTGGTACTTGGCGTTCCAGAAGTCGATCAGAATGATGCGCAGCCCGTTGAAGGCGTGGAACACGATGGCGCCGACGAGTGCGACCTCACCGAGACCCATGATCGGCGTCTGGTACTGCCCGATGACCGCGTTGTACGCTTCGGGGCTGACCCGCACGAGTGCCGTGTCGAGAATATGGACGAGCAGAAAGAAGAAGATCGCGACACCGGTGATGCGGTGTAAGACCCAAGACCACATGCCCGTGTTACCCCGATACAGGGTGCCGGCGGGGCGACGTGATGTCGTCTTCTGCTGAGAATCTAGGGTTCCTGCCTTCTGTGGCATGAACAACCCTCCCTGGCTGAATTATGGCTCTTTAGTGAGACCGAGAATGTGCTGTGAGCACATACCGTTAGTCTACAAGTGCGCCGCCACATCGTGCCGGTTAGGTTACCCTAACGCTGCATAGACGGGGGTACATGCGTGTCGGCCCGCACCGCGCGACGCTCGTCGATGGCCTGTTCGTAGTAGTCGACCAGGTCCGCGCAGACCGTCGGCCAGGAGCGTCCGAGCACGGCGCGGCGCCCGGCTTCCCCCATGCGCGCCCGCAGCGCCGAGTCGCTGACCAGCTGAGATACCCAGTGCCGCAGGTCCCGGTCGTCGTCCGGCCGAAACAGGTAGCCGTTTTCTCCGTGGGCGACCAGGTCGATCGGCCCACCGGCGTAGGGCGCGACCACCGGCAGCCCGGCGGCGTGGGCCTCCTGGATGGTTTGCCCGAAGGTCTCTTCGGTACCGGCGTGCACGAACAGGTCGAAGCTCGCGTAGGCAACGGCCAGCTCTGCGCCCGAGAGCCGGCCCAGCCAGGTCACGGACATGCCGGCCAGCGCTCGACCTATAGACGGTACGCTCGGCCCGTCACCGACCAGCGCCAAACGGATGCCCGGCAGCCCGCGCAGGGCGCGCAACCGCTCGACCTGTTTCTCCGGAGCCATCCGACCGACGTAGCCGACGATCACGTCGCGCCGTGCGCCGTTGGGGGGCGTTGGCGAAATGCGTTCGCGCAGCGCCGCGACGGCCGGGTCGTTCTTGACGTTCGGGTGGAACCCGTTGAGGTCAACGCCACGGGTCCACATCGCCAGGCGTGGTACGCCGAGCCGCAGCAGGGCGGCCATCGACGACGACGACGGCACCAGGGTTCGAGTGGCGCCCTCGTGCACCCACTTCACGAAGCGCCAGGCCAGCGCGGTGGCCGGGCCGAGGTGATTGCGGTGGGCGTAACCGGCGACATCCGTTTGAAAAATCGCGACCGAGGGAATGTCGAGCCGATTCGCGGCGCTGATGCCCTGTGCTCCGAGCAGAAAGGGGGAGGCCGCGTGCAGCACGTCCGGCCGAAAATCGGCGAGCAGTTTCTGCACCTGGGGACTGGGGATACCGACCGGAAACTGGCGGTAGTTGAGCGCTGAAACGGTGTGCACGGGAAAGCCCGCGTATTCCGCCGGGGCGCCGTAGGGTGCGATCACCATGGCCTCATGCCCGGTGGCCGCGAGGTGCTCGAGCACCTTGCAGACGCTCGTGGTCACCCCGCTGATGGTGGGGAGGAAACTTTCGCTGATGACTGCGATCCGCATGGTTCGAAAGTAGGCTGCGGGCGTTGCCGTCGGGTGGCCGGTGGGTGAACAGTCGTAGCGGCCTCAGCGATAGTCTGGGGCGATGATTACGTCCAGTGAGCCCCTCGACCGCCTGTACAGCGTGATCCCCGCCGGCGGCATCGGTTCCCGGCTCTGGCCGCTGTCACGAGCGGATGCCCCGAAATTTCTGCATGACCTCACCGGTTCCGGTCATACCCTGCTGCGCGATACCTGGGATCGCCTCGTTCCGCTTTCCACCGAGCAGCGCATCATGGTCGTCACCGGGCGCGCCCACCGCGCCGCCGTCGAGCTGCAGCTGCCCGAACTGGCCGACCCGAATGTTGTGCTGGAGAGCGAACCGCGCGACTCGACCGCTGCGATCGGCCTCGCGGCCGCGATTTTGCAGCGGCGCGAACCCGGCGTCATCATCGGATCGTTTCCGGCCGACCACGTCATCAAAGGCGATGCCCAATTCCGGTCGGCTGTGACCGAGGCTGTCGCCGCCGCGGACGCCGGTTACATCGTCACGATCGGTATTCAGCCGACCGAGGCTGCAATCGGCTTCGGCTATATCAAGAGCGCAGCTTCGCTCGATATTGAAGGTGCGTCGACCGCTCTCGCCGTCGACTCCTTCGTGGAGAAGCCCAGCCCCTATATCGCCGAAAGCTACCTCGCCGACGGCAACTACCTCTGGAACGCCGGCATCTTCATTGCCCGGGCCGACCGGTTGCTCGCCGAAATCGAAGCGGCAGAGCCGGAACTGCACGCCGGCCTCATACAACTCGCCGAGGCCTGGGACACACCGGCCCGCGGCGCCGTCGTCGACCAGGTCTGGCCACGCTTGAAGAAGATCGCCATCGACTACTCGGTGGCCGAACCCGCCGCCGCCGCCGGCAAACTCGTCGTCATTCCCGGCCAGTTCGACTGGGACGACGTGGGCGACTTCGCCTCGATCGCCAAGCTGCACTCCGGCGGACGTAAAGCCAACCTCGCCATCCTGGGTGAGGGTGCCCGGGTGCTCGCCGACTCGTCGAGCGGCATCGTGGTCAGCCACACCGGGCGTATGATCGCGCTGATCGGCGTCGAGGACATCGTCGTTGTCGACACCCCCGACGCCCTACTGGTGACGACGAGTGCCAATGCCCAGAAGGTCAAGGCGGTCGTCGACGCGCTCAAGCTGTCGGGTTCGAGCGACGTGCTCTAGGCCCAACCTGACTAGAATTTCAGTTCATCCTGAAGGAAGTGTCTATGCGCCGCTTGATTGCCGTTTCTGCCCTCGTTGCATCCGTTGTGCTGCTGGTCGGCTGCGCGCCCGCACCGACACCGACCGCGACACCGGATGCGACGGAGCCGGAGTACTGCGCGCGCATGGTCACAAACTCGGGCGGTCTCGACGACCGCTCCTTCAACCAGTCCACCTGGGAAGGGCTGCAGGAAGCGGCGACGAAGTACAACATTGACACCGACGCGATCGTGTCGACGGCGGAGACCGACCTCGCACCGAACGTGAGCCAGGCCGTGGCGACCGGATGCCAGTTCGTGCTCACTGTCGGTTTCGAGCTCGCCGATGCGACCCTTGCTGAAGCCACCAAAAATCCCGACGTGCACTTTGCGATCGTCGACGAGTTCGTGGACGCGCCGAACGTTAAGCCGATCGTGTTCGATACCGCCCAGGCCTCGTTCCTGGCCGGGTACCTCGCGGCCGGCGTCACCAAAACCGGCAAGGTGGGAACATTCGGCGGCGGCAACCAGCCGCCGGTCACTCTGTTCATGGACGGTTTCGTCGATGGTGTCGCCATGTACAACGACAAGCACGAGACGACGGTTGAGGTACTCGGCTGGAACAAGGACACCCAGGACGGCTCCTTCACCGGCGACTTTGAGGACGTGAACAAAGGCAAGTCGTTGACCCAGACGCTGATCGATCAGGGCGCGGACATCATTCTGCCGGTGGCCGGTCAGGTCGGCCAGGGCGCGGCGGCCGCTGCCATCGAGAACCCGGGCGTATCGATCATCTGGGTCGACAACGACGGGTATGTCACCCTGCCGGCCCAGTTTCAGTCGGTAGTGCTCACCAGCGTGCTGAAAAACACGTCAGCGGCGGTCGTCGAGACGATCGGGGCTGACCTCGAGGGCAGCTTTGACAACGAGGCCTTCGTCGGCACGCTCAAGAACGGCGGCGTCGAAATCGCCGATTTCCACGATCAGTCCGCCCTGGTCTCAGCCGAATTGGTGGACGAACTCGAACAGATTCGTGCAGCGATTATAGCGGGGATCATCACAGTGACCGGTCCCAGTACACCCCAATAGGGGGAAATTCGTTTCGCCAATGTCGCGGCTTGGTAACGACTCGGTCGCGCACGCACAATGCTCATCTGCGCAGCGTCTCATTGGGTAACGTGGATCGCACCACGCCCGTGCGATCTCGCTGGGCAGCACCCTGGAGGTCATCTTGACAATTTCGACCCGTAAGACCGTACTTGCCGGTCTTGCAATGTTCGGTACCGTGGCGATGCTCGCCGCTTGTGCTCAGGCGCCCGCAACGACCGACGACACCAGCTCCGCCGCCGCGAGCGACTTTCTGCCCTGCATGGTATCTGACGCCGGTGGATTCGACGACAAGTCGTTCAACCAGCTCGGCTTCGAGGGCCTCACTGAGGCTGCGGCCGCACTCAGTGTGACGCCGAAAACCGTGGAGTCAACGTCCGAGACCGACTACCAGTCCAACGTGCAGAACCTTGTCGACCAGGGCTGCAACCTCATCGTGACCGTCGGATTCAACCTCGCCGCGGCGACCGTGGAGTCTGCCTTGGCTAACCCCGAAGTCAACTTCGCCATCATTGACAATGATGCCGACCTCGACTTCGACGGCAAGGTCGACGCCCCGAACATCAAGCCAATCATCTTCGACACCGCCCCGGCCGCCTTCATGGCCGGCTATGCGGCAGCCGGCTACAGCAAGACCGGCGTCGTTGGAACCTACGGCGGAATGCAATTTCCGACCGTCACCATCTTCATGGATGGCTTCGCTGACGGCGTGGCGTACTACAACGAGCAGAACGGCACCTCCGTCAAGACCATCGGCTGGGACGTCGCCTCGCAGACCGGTTCGTTCACGGGTGGCTTCGCCGCCGGCGTCGAATCGCTCGCCAATGCGCAAGGCCTCATCGACCAGAATGCCGACGTGCTGCTGCCCGTTGGTGGACCGATCTTTCTGAGCGCGATTGAAGCGATCAAGAGCTCGGGCAAGGATATCGCCATGGTGGGCGTTGACGCTGACCTCTACGAGACCGACGCGACGAACAAGAGCCTGTTCCTCACCAGCATCCTCAAGGGGATCAAGGTCAGCGTCTTCGACGTCGTTTCCGGCGCTGGCGACGACACCTTCGACGCCACCCCGTACATCGGAACTCTGGACAACGACGGCGTGGGCATTGCCTCGTTCCACGACTTCGAATCCAAGGTCCCCGCGACCCTGGCCGACGAGCTCGACGCCATCAGAGCAGGAATCATCGACGGTTCGATCACGGTCGAATCGCCTTCCTCGCCGAAGCAGTAATACGCTGTAGTGACCTGGGGAGGCCGGATTGTCGGCCTCCCCATTTCAGTTCCCCCGCGCTTTTCCCCCGTCGCGCTCGACCCAGGAATTCAGGATCAATGAAGCTCGAACTTCGAGGCATCACAAAGCGCTTTGGTGCGCTGGTCGCCAACAACAACATTTCGCTCGTCGTCGAGTCGGGTGAAATTCATGCCCTCCTGGGCGAGAACGGCGCTGGTAAGTCCACGCTCATGAACGTGCTGTATGGCCTGTACATTGCCGAAGAGGGCGAGGTCCTGCTCGATAACGTGGTGCAGAAATTCGCCGGGCCGGGCGACGCCATGAAAGCTGGGATCGGTATGGTGCACCAGCATTTCATGCTCGTTCCGGTGTTCACCGTTGCTGAGAATGTCGTTCTCGGCCACGAACAGACCACCTTCGGCGGCCGCCTCGACCTCAGTGCGGCCCGAGCCAAGGTGCGGGAGATCTCTGACCGGTTCGGCTTCGACATCGACCCGGATGCCGTCATCGAAGACCTGCCGGTTGGCGTGCAGCAGCGCGTCGAGATCATCAAGGCACTGTCCCAGGACGCCAAGGTGCTGGTGTTCGACGAACCGACGGCGGTGCTCACCCCGCAGGAGACCGATGAGCTCATGACCATCATGCGCCAGCTCGCCGAGTCCGGAACCTCGATCGTGTTCATCACGCACAAACTGCGGGAGGTGCGCGCCGTCGCGGACCGCATCACGGTCATCCGCTTGGGAACCGTCGTCGGTGAGGCGTCGCCGACCGCGACCAACGCGGAGTTGGCCTCACTCATGGTCGGGCGGGCCGTTGAACTGACCGTGCACAAGAATGCGCCAGAGTTGCGTGGAACCGCCTTGTCGGTGAAAAACCTCTCGGTGATCGATGCCCGCAACCAGATCGTCGTCAACAGCGTGAGCTTCGACGTCCAGGCCGGTGAAGTACTTGCCATCGCCGGCGTCCAAGGTAACGGCCAAACCGAACTCACCGAAGCGCTGCTCGGACTACAGCAGCACGTCACCGGGTCGATCGAACTCGACGGCAAGCCGTTGCGCGGCTACAGCGTGCGGCACATCCTCGATTCCGGAGTCGGTTTCGTTCCCGAAGACCGCACCGAAGACGGCCTCATCGCCGACTTCAGCATCGCCGAGAACCTCATGCTCGACCGCAGCTCCGGAGCGCCGTTCGTGAAGGCGGGCAACCTGCAGCTCGGGTTTCGAGCGAAGTTCGCCGCCGAGAAAATTGCGGAGTTCGACATTCGATCGCAGGGCAGCGATATGGAGGCCGGACGGCTCTCGGGGGGTAACCAGCAGAAGGTCGTGCTCGCTCGTGAACTGAGCCGTGATCTGCGTTTGTTCGTTGCGGCCCAGCCGACCCGCGGTCTTGACGTGGGTTCGATCGAATTCGTGCACACCCGCATTATCGAAACTCGCGACTCCGGAATTCCGGTCATCGTGGTGTCCACCGAGCTCGACGAGGTCGTCGCTCTCGCAGACCGCATCGCGGTGATGTATCGAGGAGAGATCGTTGGAATCGTGCCAGGCAACACCCCCCGCGCCACGCTCGGCCTCATGATGGCCGGCGAGCACGCTCCGGAAATGGAGGGCGCGCTGTGAGCGACGCCACCGCACCGGCGGCTCCGGTCGCTCCCGGGTCCGAGCAGGGAAGGAAGGATGGGTCCGAGCGCTGGAACCAAACCCTGCGCGACATCACCGGCGGCAGCGCCATGATCTCTGTACTGGCCGTCCTCGTCGCTCTCGTGGTTGGGGCGATTCTGATCGCGTTCACCAACGAACGCGTGCAGGAGACTGCCGGATATTTCTTCTCCCGACCGACCGACCTGCTGCAGGCTGTCTGGGACTCCGTCGCGGGCGCCTATTCCGCGCTGTTCCAGGGGGCAATCTACAACTTCCGGGCGAGCAGCTTCCTCACCGCGATTCGCCCGCTGACCGAGACACTCACCTTTGCGACGCCGCTGATCGCGGCCGGGCTCGGTGTGGGGCTCGCTTTTCGCGTGGGCATGTTCAACATCGGTGGTCGTGGGCAGATGCTCATCGCCGCCGCGGCCGCTGGCTGGGTCGCTTTCGCGGTTGAGCTGCCAGCCGGTATCCACTTGATCGTCGCCGTTCTGGCCGGCCTGCTTGGTGGGGCTATCTGGGGCGGCATCGTGGGCTTGCTCAAGGCTCGTACCGGTGCCCACGAGGTGATCGTCACGATCATGCTCAACTTCGTCGCGCTGTACCTGATTCAGTTCCTGCTGCGCACCCCCGGTGCGCTGCAGGCGCCTGGCAGTAACAACCCGAAGACACCGGCCATGGCAGCGACCGCGGTGTTCCCCGATCTGTTCGGGCCGCGCTACAACCTGCACGCCGGTTTTCTCACCGTGATCGCGGCCACCATTTTCGTCTGGTGGCTACTCAGCCGCTCAAACCTCGGGTTTCAGTTTCGTGCCGTCGGGCAGAACCCCGGCGCAGCCAGGGTCGCCGGCATCAACGTGAAGAACGTCTACTTCTACGCCATGGCCATCTCGGGAGCGCTCGTCGGCCTGGCCGGCGTCAACCAGGTGCTGGGAACCCTGACCACGGGCTTCAGTTCCGGAATCGACGCCGGCATCGGCTTCGACGCCATCACCGTCGCCCTGCTCGGTCGTTCAAAGCCCTGGGGTATCTTCGCCGCCGGAATTCTCTTCGGTGCGTTCAAGGCCGGCGGGTTCGCCATGCAGGCGGCTGAGGGTGTGCCAATCGACATCGTCGTCGTCGTGCAGGCGCTGATCGTGCTGTTCATCGCCGCGCCGCCGCTGGTGCGTGCCATGTTCCACCTTCCGACACCGGGCACCACCAAGAAACCCAGGATTCGCAAGACCAACGAGGTGGTGGCGAAATGAGCACGATCACACAGAGCCCCGCTCCGGCTTCGGCCCCGGTCGTGAAGCTGACGGCGCAGATTCGCAGCTGGAAGATTCCGATCACCTTCGGCGGATTTGCCGCGCTGTCGCTGATCCTGTTCGTGTTCCTCGGACGCGGCCAGCGCGGTGAGCTGAGCACCTTCCGCCTCTCGGAAGCGCGCGACCTGATCCAACTGCCAGAGGTGGCCCTGCCAACCTTGGCTACCGGAGTGTTCGTGGCCATCGCGCTCGTGCTCATGGCTGCGGCGTCGGCCTGGCTGGTCTATCGTCACACCAAGATCCCGATCGTCTTGACCATCCTGTTCGCGCTGCTATTCCTGGTGGGCTTTCTGGCCTGGGCGGCATCGGGTTCGACCATTCCGGTGCCCGGACTGCTGATCGGAACGGTCACCCTGAGCGCCCCACTCATCTTCGGTGCCCTCGGCGGGGTGCTGTCCGAACGCGCCGGCGTCGTCAATGTGGCCATCGAGGCGCAGCTCCTGGCCGGAGCCTTCAGCTCCGCGGTCGTCGCCTCCGCCACGGGGAACCCCTACCTCGGCCTGCTTGCGGCGATGGTGGCTGGGGCGCTCGTCTCCATGGTGCTGGCCGGGTTCGCGCTCAAATACCTCGTCGACCAGGTCATCGTCGGTGTCGTGCTCAACGTTCTCGTGATCGGGCTCACCAGCTTTTTGTACTCGCAGGTGCTCGCACCCAGCGCCACCCTCAACTCACCGGACGTCTTTCCCCGGCTGAACATTCCGTTGCTCAGCGAAATCCCCATCATCGGCCCGGTGCTGTTTCGCCAGACCATCATCGTCTACGCCATGTACGTTTCGGTCGCGCTCGTGTTCTTTGCCCTGTTTCGCACCAAGTGGGGCCTGCGCGTGCGCGCCGTGGGTGAACATCCACAGGCCGCCGATACGGTTGGCATCAACGTCAACCGCACTCGCTTCGTTGCCGTCACCCTCGGCGGTGTCATCTCGGGCTTCGGCGGGGCGTACTTCACCCTCGGCGCGGTCGGTGCGTTCAACAAGGAGATGACCAACGGCATGGGCTTCATCGCCCTCGCCGCGGTGATCTTCGGCCAGTGGCATCCGATCAAGGCGACCCTCGCAGCGCTTCTATTCGGATTCGCGACGAACCTGCAGAACGTACTGGGCATTATCGGCTCACCGGTACCGAGCGAATTCATGCTCATGCTGCCCTACGTCGTGACGATCTTCGCCGTTGCCGGGTTCGTCGGCCGCTCAAGGGCACCCGCCGCTGACGGAAAGCCGTACATCAAGTGAGTGATGTGAGCATCGACTGGCCGCTGCTGCGCGCGCAAGCCCTCGCCGCTATGGCCACAGCTTATGTGCCGTACTCCAAGTTTCCGGTCGGCGTCGCGGCGCTCGTCGATGACGGGCGAGTGATCAGCGGATGCAACGTGGAGAATGCCTCCTACGGCCTCACCCTCTGCGCGGAGTGCGGCCTGGTCTCCGCGCTGCACCTCAGTGGTGGCGGCCAGCTCGTCGCGTTCACCTGTGTCGACGGAAATGGCGGCATCCTTATGCCGTGCGGCCGCTGCCGCCAGTTGCTCTACGAACACTCCGCGCCGGGCATGCTGCTCGAAACGGTCTCCGGCGTCAAAACCATTGACGAGGTGCTGCCGGATGCCTTCGGGCCGCGCCAACTCGCCGACTATCGCGCCAGCGCAACTTCGTCGTAGCCGTTGGGCTCGTTCAGCCCGGTCGTCAGGATTTTCCATTGTGTAATCGGCTCTGAAGGAGTGCACCATGAGCACCATCGAAGCGTTTGACGCCGTCGACCTAATTCACACCAAGCGCGACCGCGGCGAGCTGACCACACCGCAAATTGACTGGCTGATCGACGCGTACACCCGTGGCTACGTCGGCGACGAGCAGATGGCCGCCATGACCATGGCGATCTTTCTGAACGGCATGAGCCGCAGCGAGATTCGGGCTCTGACCATGGCCATGCTCGCGAGCGGTGAGCGGATGAGCTTCGACGGCCTCGGCAAGCCGACCACCGACAAGCACTCCACCGGAGGCGTCGGCGACAAGATCACGCTGCCGCTGATGCCGCTCGTCGCCGTCTTCGGCGCGGCCGTGCCGCAGCTGTCCGGCCGTGGCCTCGGTCACACGGGCGGAACGCTCGACAAGCTCGAGTCGATTCCGGGCTGGCGCGCCAACCTGAGCAACGCCGAAATGCTCCAGCAGCTGCAGGAGCTCGGCGGCGTGGTCTGCGCGGCCGGCAGCGGCCTGGCGCCGGCCGACGGCAAGCTCTACGCCCTGCGTGACATCACCGGAACGGTCGAGGCGATCCCGCTGATCGCATCGTCGATCATGTCGAAGAAGATCGCCGAGGGCACCCAGGCCCTAGTGCTCGATGTGAAGTTCGGCTCGGGCGCCTTTCTCCAGGACATCGAGCGGTCGCGGGAGTTGGCCCGCACGATGGTCGAGCTGGGCGAGGATGCCGGGGTGGCGACATCCGCTTTGCTGACCAATATGAACGTTCCGCTTGGGTTCGCCATCGGTAATGCCAACGAGGTGCGCGAGTCGGTGGAGGTGCTCGCCGGCGGCGGGCCCGCCGACGTGGTTGAACTCACCGTGGCGCTGGCCGAGGAGATGCTCTCGCTCGCCGGAATCACCGGTGTCGATGTGGGCGCGGCTCTGAAGGATGGCCGAGCCATGGACAAATGGCGGGCCGTGATTCGCGCGCAGGGTGGCGACCCGGATGCCGCGTTGCCGGTCGCGCGCGAGACTCACGTTGTGCTCGCCGAGCGCAGCGGCGTTCTGGTGGAACAGCAGGCGCTGCCTTTTGGTATCGGTGCCTGGCGACTCGGTGCCGGGCGCGCCCGTAAGCAGGATGCGGTGCAGCATGCCGCCGGAATCGACCTGCACGCCAAGCCCGGCGACACCGTGGTGAAGGGCCAGCCGCTGTTCACGCTGAGCGCCGACGAGCCCGCCCGGTTCGCCCGTGCGCTCGAGGCCGTTGAGGGTGCCTGGCGCATCGGCGACGTGGGGGAGCCCGTGCAGGATGGCGGTCCGCTAATCGCGGAGCGGATCGGGAGTCGGTAGCAGCGAGGCCCGCCACAACGTGCGGGCTGCTCGCGACGCGATTCCCGGGCGCACATTCGTCTGGGTCATCGTGGGCGGCCATTTCGCAGTTCTCCTGGTTGAGTGGCCGTGGTTGTTGCCCTGAGTAGGAGCGCCAACTCTGGAGTGCGCGCTCTCGCCGTCAATGCGGATTCGAGGTGCCAACTTCTGCCCCATGGTTCTCGTGAGGCGCCAACTTTTACCCCATGGCGAGCGTTGATGGGGCAAAAGGTGGCACCTCGGGTGTGCTGGGCCGTGGTCAGGGGGCAAAAGGTGGCACCTCGCGTGTGCTCGGCCGAGATTGACCTGTGGAGTGGCGCGCTTCACCGGGCGACCCTGTGGAGTGGCGCCCGACCCATTGCACCCTGTGGATAACCGTCGGGTGGGTCACCGTTCGTGGCACTCTCAGGCCATGCACATCCAAACTCCTCTTCCTCCCGGCTTCGATTCCGGCGCGTTCACCTTTGGAGCGGCCCGGGCGGCAGGTGTCTCGGCCAAGCGCCTGCGGTCACGCGATGTAGAGCATCCGTTTTGGGGCGTGTGTGTTGCCGCTGGCACCGTTCACAACCTGAATGACCGCTGTCGGGCACTTCACAAACGGATGCCTGCGGGTGCCTTCTTCAGCCACGCAACAGCTGCCCGCCTGCACGGCATGCCCCTGCCGGCCGACCTGGAGGCCGACCCTCTTCTTCACGTATCGGTGATCGACCCGGATCGGACTCTGCGACTAGCCGGGGTCAACGGACATCGTGTGGCGACGTCCCCGGGAGTGCGCAGCGTGGCGGGGCTGCCGGTGCTCGAGCCGATTTCGGCGTGGTGCCAACTGGCATCCGTTCTGGAATTGAATGATTTGGTAGCGGCCGGAGATCACCTGCTGCGACCGGAGCTTGGACTGGCGACCGCCCCCGAGATTGCCGCGCGGGTGGTGCAGTATGCGGGGAATCGTGGCGCTCTGCGTCTGCGGGCGGCCGAGGCGATGATTCGGCCGCGGGTGGAATCCCGAAGGGAAACGTTCCTGCGTCTGTTCCTCGTCATGTCCGGCTTTCCTGAACCCGAAACGAACCGGGACATTCCCCTGCCGCGCGGCAAACGACGCGTTCGCGGCGACCTGGTCTATTTTTGCTACAAAGTGCTCGTGGAGTACGACGGCGAGCAGCACCGCACTGATACGGCGCAATTCAACCGCGATGCCGAACGCCTGCATGACCTGCGCGAGGCCGGGTGGCTGGTCATCACCGTGCGCAAGGGCTCGACGAAGGAGTGGGTGCAGGGCGCCGTCGATGCTGCGCTCCGGTCGCGGGGGTGGCGCCCGTAGCCGGGCCGGCGGCCAAATGGTGCGGCAGTGATGTGCGGCGGGTGCCTAAGCTAGGGATATGCAAAAACGCACCCTCGGACGTACCGGCCGCACTGTTTCCGTGATCGGCCTGGGTACCTGGCAACTCGGAGCGGACTGGGGAGCGGTATCCGACGCCGACGCGACCGGCGTGCTCGCCGCATCCGCTGATGCCGGTGTCACCTTCTTTGACACAGCGGATGTCTACGGCGACGGCCGCAGCGAGCGGCTGATTGGCCAATTTCTCGCCAATGAGGCCCTCGGTGCGGAAATCACGGTGGCCACCAAGATGGGCCGCCGAGTCGAACAGCTGGCCGAGAATTTCGTGCTCGCCAATTTTCGCGCCTGGACCGACCGCTCCCGCACGAACCTCGGCATGGACACTCTCGACCTGGTGCAGTTGCACTGCCCGCCGAGCGCTGTCTTCGACTCCGGCGAGGTCTACGACGCGCTCGACACCCTCGTCGACGAGGGCGTCATCGCCAATTACGGGGTGAGCGTGGAGACCTGCGACCAGGCCCTCGCCGCGATCAGCCATCCCGGCGTCGCCACGGTGCAGATCATCCTGAACGCTTTTCGCCTCAAGCCGCTCGACGAGGTGCTGCCGGCCGCACGCGCCGCCGGGGTAGGTATCATCGCCCGGGTTCCGCTGGCCAGCGGGCTGCTGACCGGCAAATACACCGCCGACACGGTCTTCGCCGAGAGCGACCACCGCAACTTCAACCGGGACGGCAGCCACTTCGACGTCGGGGAGACCTTCTCCGGCGTCGACTTCGAGGTGGGCCTGCAGGCCGCCACGGAGTTCGCGGCCCTGGCCCCGGTCGGCCTCACGCCAGCCCAGGCCGCCCTGGCCTGGGTAGCCCAGATCGACGGGGTGAGCGCCGTCATTCCGGGAGCCCGCTCGGTCGCTCAGGCGCAGGGAAACGCGACCGCTGGCGTAGCCGAACCGCTCGACATCGCCTTCAACGAGGGCGTTCAGGACATCTATGACCGGCTCCTGCGGGAGCAGATTCACCCGCGCTGGTAATACGTCGGCCGGTCGCCTCTAGTTCAGTCGAGGTCGTCGGGGTCCGTGCCGGTGCGCTCGCCGCTCTCGAGCGCCGCAATCTGCGCAAGATCGTCCGGCATGAGCACGATGTCGAACACGTCGATATTGGCGCGAATGCGCGCCGGGGTGACCGACTTGGGAATGACGATGTTGCCGAGCGCGAGGTGCCAGGCGATCACGATCTGCGCGGCTGATTTGCCGTGCCGGGCGCCGATCGCATCGAGAATCGGGTTGCCGATTGCGCGCCCGCGGGCCAGAGGCGACCACGCTTCGGTACGGATGCCGTGGGCCGCGTCATAAGCGCGAACCTCCGTTTGCGGCAGCCACGGGTGCAACTCCACCTGGTTGAGCACCGGCACGACGTCGGTTTCGGCCAGGAGTCGGTCGAGGTGGTGCGGGTGAAAATTCGAGACCCCGATCGAGCGGGCCCGGCCGTCGGCGCGCAGGGCTTCGAGGGCGCGATAGGTTTCGACGTAGCGATTCTGCTGCGGTGCCGGCCAGTGGATCAGGTACAGATCGACGTAGTCCAGGCCCAGCTTGGCCAGACTCTCGTCGAAGGCCTTCATCGTTTCGTCGTAGCCGTGGCGGTCATTCCACACCTTGGTCGTAACGAACACGTCCTCCCGAGGCACCCCGGAACGCGCGAGCCCCTGCCCGACGCCGACCTCGTTCTCATAGAGTGCTGCGGTGTCGACGTGACGGTACCCGGCCTCGAGCGCGACCTGCACGGTGTCGGCGGCGATGGCATCCGCTACCTTATACACCCCGAGACCGAGCTGGGGAATCACGTGGCCGTCATTGAGCGTGAGGGAGGTCATCCCTCAATGTTACGAGACCTGCACCTGGATGGGCTCGGTGTCGGGAATGGGGCTGATATCGCGCCCGCGCAGGTCCGGGTGCCAGCGGCGGCCGAGCGCTGGGATGATGCAGCCGAGGCCCGCGAAACCGGCGGCGACGTAGATCGCCGACACCGGGCCGGAATGGTCGATCGAGAACCCGGCGATGGCGGAGCCCATGGCGGCGCCGATCAGCTGGCCGGTACCGACCCAGCCATAGGCTTCGGCGGTGTCGCTGAATTTCACGCTCGCCGATACGATGCCGAAAAGAACAGCGAAGGCGGGCGCGATGCCGACCCCGGCCAGGAGCAGCGCGAGGGAGAGCCACCAAAAGGTGAGCCACAGGCTCGCCAGAATTAACCCGATGGTGACGATGAGCATGCGGGTGGCGAGGGCCCAGGGGCCGATCGGAGCGTGTCCGAGTGCCAGGCCGCCGATGAGCGAACCGATCGCGAAGATGCCGAGCACCCAGCCGGCGTCGGCGCTGCCGTGGCCGAACACCGCAACCACACCGGCTTCGACCGCGGCGCAGGCGGCGACGAGCGTGAAACCGACGACCGTGCTGAGCAGCACCTCGGGTTTTTTGAGCACAACGCCGAGCTTGCGGCGGCTGCGCGGGATGCGCACCCGGCCTACCTCGGGCAGGGCGACGAACCAGATTCCGCCGGCGACCAGGAAGAATGCGGCGAGCAGGATGCCCGCAGTCGTCGATACCTGCAGCGCCACGAAGGTAGCGATCACTGGGCCGAGCACCCAGATGATCTCCTGCGCCGAGGCATCGAGTGAGAACAGCGGGGTGAGCTGGCGGGAGTTGACGATTTTGGGGTAAATCGTGCGCACGGCCGGTTGAATCGGCGGGGTGGACAGACCGGCGACGAATCCGATCAGCATGAGGTTCAGCACCGACAGCGAAATCAGCGCCATCACGATGATCGACACCGCGCAGATGAACATGGTGGCGATGATCACCGGGCGCATGCCGAGTCGGCCCATCAGTCGGCTGGTGAGCGGCCCGGCGATGGCCTGACCGATGCTCATGGCACCGAGCACCAGTCCGGCCGCGCCGTAGGAATCAAAGATCCGCTCAATGTGAATGAGAAAAGCGAGGGAGAGCATTCCGAAGGGAAAACGGGCCGTCAACTGCGCAGCGATAAGGCGGGATACTCCGGGCGTGCGCAGAAGGGTCCAGTAGCTTTTCACGATTTCAGTCTACGGCGGGGCCGATTGAAAACCGGGGCGGGCAGCTGACCGCGAAAATTGTGGTGCTCGACAAACCCCAGCTAAGGCATGCCATACTAAGGCAATGCTTACCTTACCGAACGAGAGTGCGACCGCGGTTCTGGATCGTCCGGCCTATCGACCCTATCGGGCCACGGTAGTGGGCATCCGTTCTCTGAGTAGGCATTTCACACGGATGACCTTCTTCGGTGAGCAGTTTGACACCTTCAGTACCGCCGGGCTCGACCAGAGGGTCAAGATCGTGTTGCCGCTGCCCGGCCGTGGCCTGTCCGACATCGGTGCAAACGACGAGTCCACCATCGCCGACGGAAGCTGGTACGCCCGCTGGCGCGCGCTGCCGGACGCCGATCGCAACCCGTTTCGCACCTACACGGTTCGCGCTGTGCGCCCCGAACTGCGTGAAATCGACGTGGATTTCGTCACCCACAACGGTCACGGCCCGCTCGGCCCGGCCGCGCGCTGGCTGTACACCGCGTCGGTCGGCAGTGACGTGCTCATCATCGGGCCCGACGAGCGCAGCCCGGGCCGCGCCATCGGCCTCGACTGGCACCCGGCGCAGGCGACCGAATTATTGCTGGCCGGCGACGAAACCGCAGCTCCAGCCATCTGCAGCATCCTCGAGAGTCTCGCGGCCGGCCGCCGCGTGCGCGCCTTCATCGAAGTGCCCACCGAAGCTGATGCCCTACCCCTCGACCTTCCCGCCGGTGGCGAAATCACCTGGCTGGCTCGCGACACCGCCCCGCACGGTGAGCGACTCGACGCCGCGGTGCGCGGCTGGGTGGCGAACAATCGTTCGCTCGTCAAGACGGCGGTCGCCGCCACCCCGCAGCCCTGGGCGGACATCGACGTGGACTGCGATTTGCTCTGGGAATCGCCCAACGACGAAGCCGGCACCGGTTTCTACGCCTGGCTCGCGGGTGAATCCTGCATGATCAAGCTGCTGCGCCGTTTTCTGGTGAGTGAAACCGGCATCGACCGAAAGCGCGTGGCCTTCATGGGCTACTGGCGGCTCGGCCGGTCCGAAGCTCAGTGACCCTGGTTCTGGCACGGCCGGAGCGAACCCGGTCGCGCCGCGTCGTCATCGGCTTCGCCCTCGCCCTCGCGCTCGCGCTGCTCGTTCTGACCATCGCCGCGTCGCTCGTCGTCGGCACCCGGGAGATTGCCCTCGGCACCGTGCTCGACGCCCTGATCGACCCCGATCGAACCCTGACCGACACTGCGCTGACTGACCGCACCGTCATCCTGGACCTGCGCGTGCCGCGCACGGTCGTCGGACTGCTCGCCGGCCTGGCCCTCGGCCTGGCCGGGGCCCTCATGCAGGGTGTCACCCGCAACCCGCTCGCCGACCCGGGTCTGCTCGGCGTCAACGCCGGCGCCTCCCTGTTCGTCGTCGCCGGCATCGGCTGGTTCGGCGTCACCACCGCGCTCGGCTACGTCTGGTTCGCCTTTATCGGCGCCGCGGTGGCCGCAACGCTCGTCTATTTGATCGGCTCGCTCGGCCGTGAAGGCGCCACCCCGGTCAAGCTGGCCCTCGCCGGAACCGCGCTGACGGCGGCGTTCACCTCGCTTATTACCATCGTGCTGCTGGCCGACTCGGAGGCCTTCGACCGCTACCGGTTCTGGGCGGCTGGTTCCCTCGTCGCGCGTGGCCTCGACGCCGCCCTGCCGCTGGCCCCGTTCATTCTGGTCGGCGCGATTCTCGCCATCGTGGCCGCACGTATGCTCAATGCCCTCGCCCTCGGGGACGATCTCGCCCGTGGTCTCGGCCAAAATCTGGTCGCCGCTCGCATCGTCTGCGCCGTCGCGATCGTGCTGCTCTGCGGCTCGGCGACCGCGATGGCCGGCCCGATTGTGTTCGTCGGACTCGCCGTGCCGCACGTGGCACGCTGGATCACCGGCCCGGACTACCGCCTCATTATCGCGTTCTCCGCGCTGTTCGGCCCCACCCTGCTCGTCGCGGCGGATGTGCTCGGCCGCATCATCGCCCAACCCGGCGAAATCGAGGCCGGCCTCGTCGTCGCCTTCCTCGGCGCGCCGGTACTCATTGCGCTCGTGCGCCGAGTGAAACTGGGCGGCCTGTGATGGCCGGGACGACAGCATCCGGTTTGGCAGCGTCCGTTAAAGCAGTGGATGCCGCACCGCTGGCCCACACGCGCGCGCAGCTCCGCAGACGCGAGCGCCGGATCGTGCTCGGGCTGCTCGGTACCCTCGTCATCGTCGGTGCCTTCAGCCTCGCGATCGGAGCGTATTCGCTCAGCGTGCCCGACCTGCTGCGCACGCTCACCGGGCAGGGAACGCAGAGCGAGAACTTCATCGTGCTGTCGCTGCGCCTGCCCCGGCTGACTCTCGCCGTGCTCGTCGGCGTGGCGTTCGCAATCTCGGGCGCACTGTTCCAGACCGTGTTGCGCAACCCGCTCGCGAGCCCCGACATTATCGGAGTGACCGGGGGAGCGAGCGCCGCGGCCGTGTTCGGCATGCTCATTCTCGGCTTCGGCGCTGTCGCGACTTCGCTCGCCGCCTTCGCCGGGGCCGTCATCGTCGCCTGCGCTATCTATCTGCTGGCCTGGCGCGGCGGAGTCGTTGGCTACCGCTTTGTGCTGATCGGTGTCGGGGTCGCGTTCATGGTGCAAGGGCTGCTCGGCTATCTGCTCTCCCGCGCCGACCTGAATGACGCGCAGGGCGCCCTGCTCTGGCTGGTCGGCAGTGTGAGCGGTGCCCGCTGGCAGGATATTTCGGTCGTCGCCGTGGTGCTGCTCGTGCTGCTGCCCATCATTTGGCTGCTGAGTGGCCGCCTGCGCGCCCTGCAGCTTGGTGACGATCTTGCGACGAGCCTCGGCGTTGGCGCCGAACGCACCCGACTCGTGCTGCTCGTGATCGCGGTCGCCCTCGCCGCGACGGCGACAGCGGCGGTCGGCCCGCTCGCCTTTGTGGCGTTCGTCGCGGCGCCGATCGCCCGTCGCATCGTTGGCTCCGGGGGGCTCGCCCTGATTTCGGCCGCCTTGATCGGAGCGCTGATCACCACCGCCGCCGACTTCGCCGCCCAACACCTGCTGCCGGGGCAGCTCGAACTGCCGGCCGGAATCATCACGGGCGCGATCGGCGCCCCCTACCTGCTCTGGCTGCTCGCCACCAGCAATAAAACCGGAAAGGGCGCCTGATGACCCCACGACTGCGCGCCGAGGGCGTCAGCCTCGGCTACGACCAGACCCGCATCATCGACAACCTCGACCTCGAGGTGATTCCCGGCGCGATCACCGTCATCGTCGGGGCCAACGCCTCCGGCAAATCCACGCTACTCAAGGGCCTCGCCAGGCTGCTGAAACCGGATGCCGGCCAGGTCACCCTGAATGGTCGCAACATCGCCGCGCTCCCCGGCAAGAAGGTCGCGACCGTCGTGGGCCTGCTGCCCCAGCAGCCGGTCGCCCCGGACGGCATCACCGTAGCCGACCTCGTCGGGCGTGGACGCTACCCGCACCAGGGCTGGTTTCGGCAGTGGTCAAGCACCGACGGAGAGACCGTCGCCGCGGCCATGGCCGCCACCAACACCGACCAGCTCGCCTCCCGCCGCCTCGAGGACCTCTCCGGCGGCCAGCGCCAACGCGTCTGGATTGCCATGGCGCTTGCGCAGGATCCCGAGATTCTGCTGCTCGACGAACCGACCACCTTTCTCGATGTCACCCACCAGATTGAGGTGCTCGACCTACTGCTCGAACGCAATCGCGAGCGCGGCACGACCGTTGTGATGGTGCTGCACGACCTCAACCTGGCCGCCCGTTATGCCGATCACCTTGTCGTTATGCGGGCTGGACGCATCGTCGCCAATGGCGCGCCGGGCGAGACGCTCACGGCCGAGATCGTGCGCGAGGCCTTCGACCTCGAGGCGCTCATCAGACCCGACCCGGTCTGCGGCTCGCCCATGGTCGTACCGATCGGTCGGTTCCACGGCCGGGCGCCGGCTTCAGGGCCGGACAGCGCTGTCCCCAGCGCTGCGCCTGCTGCCCCTCCGGCAGCGGTCCCAGAGGCTGCGCCCGAATCCCGACAAATCGAACGCGTATAAAGTTAGGGTAGGCTACCCTTATCACGTAGGGCGAGAATGTCGCCCGCGCCCGACGAACTGGAGATTTTCGTGTCCCGACGCCTCACCGTCACACTGGCTGCCGCCGCCAGCATTCTCGCTCTGACCCTGAGCGGTTGCACGGCCGCCGCGGATGACGCGACCGACCCTGCCGCGGACACCGCGGCATCCGGCAGCTTTCCCGTCACCATCGAGCACGCGTTCGGTGAAACCACGATCGACGAGCAGCCGACCCGCGTCGTGACCTGGGGCTGGGGCAGCGCCGACGACGCGATCGCGCTCGGCGTGATTCCGGTGGCGATGCCGTTCCAAAGCTACGCCGGCGATGAAAACGGCGTGCTGCCGTGGATCAACGAGGCGCTCGAAGGCGAAGAGATGCCCGTCATTCTGCCCGACACCCAGGAGCCGCCCTACGAAGACATCGCCGCGGCCGCGCCGGACGTGATTCTCGCCGCGTACTCCGGCATCACCGAGCAGGAATACGACCTGCTCAGCGAGATCGCCCCGGTCGTCGCCTACCCGGGCGATGCCTGGGCCACCCCGTGGCGCGAACTGATCGAAATCACCGGAACCGCGCTCGGCAAGACCGATGAGGCCGACAAATTGCTCGCATCGATCGACACCGAAATCGCCGATCAGGCCGCCGCGCACCCCGAATTCGCCGGCAAGACCATCGCCCTCACCAGCGACAGCGCCGGAACTTTCTACATCTATAAGAAGGAAGACCCGCGCGTCGACTTCACCCTCGACCTCGGCTTCGTCAGCGCTCCCGCCGTCGACGACCTCGCGACCGACGAGGCGAGCTTCTACTACACGCTCAGCTACGAGCAGCTCGACCAGCTCGACAGCGACCTGCTGGTCAACTTCGGCTCCACCCAGGAAGAGTCCGACGCGTTCCTGAACGCGAGCTACGCCCAGGCCATGCCGCAGGTGCAGGCCGGCACGGTCGCAAGCCCGGTCGGCGCGGCCTTCATCTCGTCCGTTTCTCCGCCCACCGGACTCTCGCTGAGCTGGGGACTCGACGACTACGTCGCCCTGCTCTCCGCCGCGGTTCAGTAACTTTTCTCAGAACGGATGCAGCGTAAGCCAGCAGGCGCCGCGGCATCCGTTTTCGGCGTGCCGGTAATGGTCGCACCCCTGGGGTCAGTGTGCGCCGGGAGATTTACCATGGAGAGATGAGCAGTACCGGTCACCTCGCGGCACCGATGCCGTCGGCGGAAGAACCGCTGCGCGAAGACGTGCTCGCGAGCGTCGCGGACCTTGTGAGTAATACCCCGTTAGTTGAGCTGCGGGTGCCCGCCGCCGGGCTGTCGGCCCGGGTGCTGGTCAAGCTCGAAGGACGTAACCCCGGTGGTTCGGCCAAGGACCCGCTCTCGAATGCGGCCGACCGGGTCGTCGCGCTCTTGCTTGAGATTCTCGTTATCGAGGCGCTGCACGCCGCACAGCTGCAGGGCCCTGGCTGGCCGGTCAACCACCGGGCTAGTGCCCGCTCTGCACACTCTTGGCGCACAACCTGCCCTTCACCGAGGTCGCCGACCAGACCGTGCAGCTGCTCGAAGCCGCCCAATCGGCTGCCTCGTACACATATTCCGTATTCAGCATGTACTAGCTGAACTGCTCGTCGACCACGGCGAGCTGCTTGCGAAACTCCAAATACCCGATCGATTCCCAATCGTCGTCAAGGTCGAACTGCGGCTCATACCCGAGCGAGAGGTACAGCGCCACGGCCTCGGGTTGTCGTGCTCCCGTGGTCAGCACAATAGAACGGATGCCCCGCCGCCCCGCCTCGGCCTCCAGCTCGGCCATCACCTGGCGGGCCAAGCCACGGCGGCGATGCGCGGAGTGCGTCCAGACTCTCTTTACCTCGACGGAATCATTCTCGCCCCGCATGAACGCGCCGCCGGCAACCGCTTTTCCGTTCTCGACGAGCAGCAAAAAGGTGCCGCCATCGATCGGCTGAAAGCGCCGGGCCGGATACCGGCTGAGCTCGACCGACGAGGGAATCCCGTCGTTCAGGCCGTAGCGCTCGTCATACTCCCGCGAGAGTTCGGCCACCAGCGTTGCCGCGAGCGGGTCGGTCGGTGAGGTGTACAGGATGTTCGGTCTCAGGTTGGGCACCTTTTGACGATAGATCCGCAGCATCCGCTGGTCAAAACCGCCTGAATTCCAGGGGCTCGAAAACAGTCGGCTGCGGTTGCACTAGGCTCGTTAGGTCTTACTCGCGTGTGGATTCACCGTAGAATCCGCGCATTTTCGACCAAATCAAGAAGGAAGTGCCATGCGCGCACGATATATCGTTCCGGCTTTCGCCGCCACCGCCGTTCTGCTATTGACCGGCTGTGTCGACAACACCACCACGACTTCCACGACGCCCTCAGGCTCCGGAACCACGATCGAAGCGGATGCCGCAGCCGTCGCGTTGCTCCCCGAAGACATCAAGAGCGCGGGCGTGCTCATTATCGGAACCGACGCGGCGTACCCGCCGAACGAGTACAAGGACGAGTCCGGCGCACCGATCGGCTGGGGCATTGAACTCGCCAACGGCATCGCGGCCAAGCTCGGCCTGGACACCGAGTACGAGATCGCGTCCTTTGACACCATCATTCCCAAAATCACCGGCGGCACCGTCGACATCGGCGAATCCTCGTTCACCGACAACCTCGAACGCGAGAAGCAGGTCGACTTCGTCAACTACTTCAACGCCGGCATCCTCTGGGCCGCGCCGGTCGGCAGTACCGTCGACCCCGACAACGCCTGCGGCCTGGCCGTCGCTGTACAGGCCAACACGGTTGAGCACACCGACGAACTTCCCGCCAAGAACGCGGCCTGTGCCGCCGCCGGGCTGGAGGCAATCGAGGTTTTGCCCTACCCATCGCAGGACGAAGCGACCAACGCGGTCGTGCTCGGCAAGGCTGATGCCCTCAGCGCCGACTCGCCGGTCGCCCTGTATGCCATTTCCAAGGCCGAGGGCAAGCTGGAGCCCGCCGGCGAAAGCTTCGATGTGGCGCCGTACGGCATCACCGTCGACAAGGGTTCGGAACTGACCAAAGCCGTGCAGGCTGCCCTGCAGTCCATGGTTGACGACGGTTCCTACGGCAAGATCCTCTCCGAGTGGGGAGTCACCGACGGTGGCATCGACACCATCACCATCAACGCCGCATCCAACGGCTAGAGAATAAGCGACCCGCATCATGACGAACACGGCCGCGCCCGGCGGCAAGACGGAGCCCGGAATCAAGGCGATTCGCTTGCGCCACCCGTGGCGCAACACCTTCGCGGTCGTGTTACTGCTGCTCGTTGCGCTCTTCATCGCCGATGCGGCGATGCGGCCGGCCTATGACTGGCCAGCCGTCGGCAAGTACCTGTTCGACCAGCGCATCTCGCAGGCGGCGTTCGTCACCCTGCAGCTCACGGTCTACTCGATGGTCATCGCGATCCTTCTCGGCGTGACCCTGGCGATCATGCGGCTGTCGCCCAACCCGGTGGTCAATAGCATGGCCTGGGTGTACCTCTGGATCTTCCGGGGCACCCCGGTCTACGTTCAGCTCGCCTTCTGGGGCCTGATCGGCACGATCTACCAGTCAATCGACATCGGGCTGCCGTTCACCGACCCGTGGGTATCGTTCCCGACCCGGGTCGCGCTGAGCGCCTTCGTCCTCGCAGTCATCGGACTGGCCCTCAACGAAGCCGCCTACATGGCTGAAATCGTGCGCGCCGGCCTGCTCTCGGTCGACAGTGGGCAGGAAGAGGCGGCCAAGGCCCTCGGCATGAGCTGGTTCCAGACCATGGTGCGCGTGGTCGTTCCGCAGTCGATGCGGGTGATTATTCCACCGGCCGGCAACGAGGTCATCTCGATGCTGAAAACGACCTCGCTCGTGGTCGCCATCCCCTTCACTCTCGAGCTCTACACGCGCTCGCGCGACATTGCCGCCATCACCTTCGAGACGGTGCCGATGCTCATCGTCGCGTCGATCTGGTACCTGTTCTTCACCTCGATTCTCATGGTTGGTCAGTACTTTCTCGAGAAGCGGTTCGCCCGCGGCATCGGTGACCGTCGTCCGAACAAGAAAGCGGATGACGCCACCTCGTCGATCACAGGCGTCACGACCGGCGTCACGCATGTCGTCGGCAGCGGCCAACCGACCGTGGTCCTGCCGCCGCAGCTGCCGCGCGAAACGCCGCCGACCGACTCGCCGAAGGGGGACCGCTGATGTCCGCTGTTATTGAGACGCCCATGGTGGTCGCCGACCGTGTCTCCAAGAGCTTCGGCTCCAATGAGGTGCTTAAGAGCATCTCGCTCGAGGTCAAGCGCGGCGAGGTCATGTGCCTGGTCGGGCCGAGCGGATCCGGCAAGTCCACCTTCCTGCGCTGCATCAACCACCTCGAAGTGGTCTCGGCGGGGCGCCTCAGCGTCGACGGTGAGCTCATCGGCTACCGCGAGGCCAACCACAAGCTCTACGAGATGCGCCCCAAGGAGGCCGCTCGGCAGCGCCGGGATATCGGTATGGTCTTCCAGCGCTTCAACCTGTTTCCGCACATGACGGCGCTGCAGAACGTGATGGAAGCACCGATTCGGGTCAAGGGCCTGTCCAGGGCCGGGGTCGAGGCCAACGCCCGCGCCCTGCTGGCTCGGGTCGGGCTTGCCGAACGGGCCGACTATTACCCTGCGCACCTCTCCGGTGGCCAGCAGCAGCGGGTCGCGATCGCCCGTGCCCTCGCGATGGAGCCCAAACTCATGCTGTTCGACGAGCCGACCAGCGCGCTCGACCCCGAGCTCGTCGGTGAGGTGCTCGACGTCATGCAGGGCCTGGCCCGCGATGGCATGACCATGATCGTGGTCACCCACGAGATGGGCTTCGCCCGCGAGGTCGCCGACTCGCTCGTCTTCATGGACGGCGGAGTCGTCGTCGAGAGCGGTATCCCCACCGAGGTTCTCGCCAACCCCCAGCACCACCGCACCCAGGCCTTCCTCTCCAAGGTCCTCTAGCCCCCGCTCTCTACTTTCCGGGCCCGGGCCCGGAAACCGGGCCCATGATGGATCATGGGCCCGGTTCCGTAAGGTGGGCCCGGGCAGCAGAAAGTTACCGGTGCGTGCACTTCGATAGTCACACGCGTGGGGCCGGACAGTCCCGCCACCCGTCGGCTTCGCTTCCATTGCCTCCCGGGCCCGGGCCCGGAAAGTAGGCCCATGATAGATCATGGGCCCGGTTCCGTAAGGTGGGCCCGGGCAGCAGAATACGGCCGTAGCGGCAAACTACCCGGCGAGCACCTTCTGAATCCGCTGCAGCGAGACGGACTCCGCAGCCTTCAGCTCCTGCGCGAACAGGCTGATGCGCAGCTCCTCGATCATCCAGCGGGCGCGCAGGACCGGCGCCGCGGCATCCGCTTTGAGCGGCATCGTGCCGCCGGCGTTCTCGAACCGCGTGGTCGCGGCCTGGGTCTCGTTCATCCAGACCCGGTCACGGCTCGGGTTGTCAACCAGTTTCGGCACCCGGGCGCTGATTCCGCTGAGGTAGCGCGGCAGGTGCCGCAGTTGGGCCAGGCCGGTCTCGCTGGCGAATCCTGGGTAGACCAGGGCCGTCAGCTGTTGGCGGGCATCGCTGATTCCGGGCAGCAAGGCCATGCTGGTCGCGGCCTTGAGCGCCTTGTCGGCCTGTCGATGAGCGGTCAGAATGCGGGCGACCAGGCCGACCGTTTCGAACATGGAGTCCATCACGACTCCCGACACCCGGTCGCGAATGGTATCGAACTCGGCCTTCATGAACACCTGCCCGTCGGGTCGCACCCGAAACAGCACGTCGTCAACCGCGGCGGCGAGGCAATCCTCGAACAGGGCCTGCGTGCTCTTATACGGGCTGGTCGCGAGCGAAAGCTTTTCGGCGGCGGTCAGGTGTTGCTGCACATACGCGGCCGGCGACGGCGTCGCCAGCAGCAGCAGCCGGCGTACCCCGCGGGGCAGCGCGCGCGCCTGCTCCAGCTCGGTGCTCATCATGCGAATCGAAACGGATGCCCCATCATCGACCAGCGTCGGATACCCGCGAATCGTGTTGTCACCCTGCTTCGTGTCGAGAAAGCGCGGGAGCTCGCCGAGGTCCCAGGTGGTGATGCCGCCGCGCTCGATCGCGTTGCTGGGAGCCGCGGCGCTCGTCGCCTTCGCGACGCTCTCCCGAACGCGGGTACCGAGCCGCCGTTGCAGGTCGGCGAGGTCCTTGTCGGCGGCGACCGTGCGCCCACGTTCGTCGGTGACGACGAAGGTCATGCGCAGGTGCGACGGAACCCGGCCCAGCTCGAAGTCGCGCGCGGAAACCGGCACATAGGTGAGCTTCTGAATCAGCGCGGCGAGCGTCTCGGCGAACGAGCCTTGCGGCACCGGCGTCGGCAGTGCCTCCACGATTCCGGGCTCGCTCGGCAGCTCGCCGAGCAGCCGAGCAGCCCAGTCGGCGGCGGGTACGACATTGCGCCGGATGCTTTTCGGCAGCGACTTGATCATGGCGGTCACGAGCTCGGCGCGGAGGCCGGGCACCTGCCAGTCGAAACCGTTCGGCGAGAGGCGGGCGAGCAGCGCGAGCGGAATGCGCACGGTCACGCCGTCGTCTTCTTCGCCGGGTTCGAAACGGTAGCCGAGGGTCAGACGCTGGTCACCCTGCTGCCAGCTCGGCGGAAAGAGCCCCTCGTCGATCTCGGGGGAATCCTCGGCGACGAGCGCGTCGGCGGTCATGGTCAGGAGGTCGGGGGTGTCGAACCGGGCAGTGCGCCACCAGCCCTCGAAGCTCTTGGTCGACGACACGTCGGCCGGAATGCGACGCTGATAGAAGTCGAACACCGCTTCATCATCAAAGAGGATGTCCCGGCGCCGGGTGCGCTCCTCCAACTCGGCCAGTTCCTCCCGCAGCCGAGCATTGGCCCGTTCGAACGCCCACATGCCGGGGTCGCCAGTCTGGCCGGGCCGTCCTCCGCGGCTGGCGCTCGAGCCAACGGCGGGTGCGCGGCCAGCGCCGCGCCCACCGCTGGCGTCGCCGCCGTCGGTTGAGATGCTGACGCGTTCGTTGCGAGATGGTCCGCGGGAGCCGCGATCCGCTTCCTTCTCGGCCGAAGCAGACTGCGGTCCAGACGCGCGGTCCCACTCGCCCTCGACCAGCGCGTGCCGAATGAACAGCTCGCGGGCATACGCCGGGTCGATCCGGGAGAACTGCACGCGGCGGCGGGCCACGATCGGTACGCCGTACAGGGTGACCCGTTCGTAGACGACGGCGGCGCCCTGCTTCATCTCCCAGTGCGGTTCGGAGTAGCTGCGCTTGCACAGGTTGCCGGCGAGCGGTTCGGCCCAGGCTGGGTCGACGACCGCGTTCATGCGGGCGAACAACCGGCTGGTTTCGACCAGTTCGGCGCTCATCACCGCGTTCGGCTGCTTCTTGGCCAGGGTTGAGCCGGGAAACAGCACGAAGCGCTGCTGTCTGGCGCCGACGTAGTCCTTCTTGGCGACGTCCTTCAGCCCGATGTGCGAGAGCAGTCCGGCCAGCAGCGACCGGTGCACGCCGTCGGGGTTGGCGCTCGGTTCACCGAGGTGCAGGCCGAGCGGCTTGGCGAGCTGGCGCAACTGGCGCAAGACGTCTTGCCATTCGCGCACCCGCAGGTAGTTCAGGTACTCGTTCTTGCACAGTCGACGGAAGGCGCTCGAGCCGAGTTCGGACTGTTGCTTCTCGAGGTAGTTCCAAAGGTTGAGCAGGCTGAGAAAGTCGCTCGTCGGGTCGGCGAACCGAGCGTGAAACTGATCGGCTTGCGCGCGCCGTTCGAGTGGGCGCTCCCGCGGATCCTGAATGGTCAGCCCGGCGACGATCGCCATGACTTCCCTACTGGTGCCCTGCGTTTTCGACTCGATCACCATGCGGCCAAAGCGCGGATCGATCGGCAGCTGCGCGAGCTGCTGGCCGATGCGGGTCAGGCGCGGGGTGGCCGGGCCGGCGGCGGCATCCGTTTCAACCGGGCGGCGACCGCTCTTGGTGCGACCGGTACCCTCCGCCTCGATGGCGCCGAGTTCGGCGAGCAGGTCGAGGCCGTCCTTGATATTGCGGCTGTCCGGCGGGGTCAGAAACGGGAACGACGCAATATCGCCGAGGCCGAGCGAGATCATCTGCAGAATGACCGCGGCGAGGTTAGTGCGCAGAATCTCCGGCTCGGTATATTCCGGGCGGCGCATATAGTCTTCTTCGGAATATAACCGAATCGCAATACCGTCGCTGGTGCGGCCGCTGCGGCCGCTGCGCTGGTTGCCAGAGGCCTGCGAGATCGCTTCGATCGGCAACCGCTGCACCTTGGACCGCACGCTGTAGCGGCTGATCCGCGCCGTTCCGGCGTCGATGACATAACGGATGCCCGGCACCGTCAGACTGGTCTCGGCCACGTTGGTCGCGAGCACGATGCGTCGTTTGACCCCGGCCACGGTCGACGGCTGGAACACCCGGTGCTGGTCCGCCGACGATAACCGGCCGTACAGCGGCAGCACCTCGGTGGGATTGCGGCTGGCCGAGGAGGCGTACTTGCCCTGCAGCGCGTCGGCGGCGTCGCGAATCTCGGTCTCGCCGGAAAGGAAGACCAGCACATCACCATTCGACTCCCGTTCGAGCTCGTCGAGAGCCGTGGTGATGCCCTCGATGTAGTCGCGGTCAACCGGGGGAGCGGCATCCGTCGTGTCGTCATCGTCGTCGATGCCGGGCTCGGCCACGAGCGGGCGGTAGCGAATCTCCACCGGGAAGGTGCGACCGGAAACTTCGACGACAGGTGCCGGCGTGCCGTCGGCGGCCGCGAAATGCTTCGCGAAACTGGCCGGGTCGATCGTCGCCGAGGTGATGATGAGCTTGAGATCGGGGCGCTTGGGCAGCAACTGCCGCAAATACCCGAGCAGAAAGTCAATATTGAGGCTGCGCTCATGAGCCTCGTCGATGATGATCGTGTCGTACTTGCGCAGCATGCGGTCGCGGTGAATTTCATTCAAGAGGATGCCGTCGGTCATCAACTTAATGCGCGTATCCGCGCCGACCTTGTCGGTGAACCGCACCTGGTAGCCGACGAGCTGCCCGACCTCCTGGCCGAGCTCCTCGGCAATGCGCTCGGCAATGGTGCGCGCGGCGAGCCGGCGCGGTTGGGTGTGGCCGATGTTCTTACGGCCGAGCTCGAGGCAGATCTTGGGCAGCTGGGTGGTCTTGCCCGACCCGGTCGATCCGGCGACGATCACGACCTGGTGGTCACGAATGGCGCGGGCAATGTCCTCCCGACGCTGGCTGACCGGCAGTTCGGGCGGGAAGGTGATATTGAGCGTTTCCATGAAGTCTCAATATTACTTCGCCCCCACCCGCGACGTGAAAGCGCCCGTGCTGGCCAGCGCGGGCGCTTTCGCGGTCAGTGAACATTGGGGGTTGGGAGAGAGTGTCGAGGACCCCGGCTTATAGGCTGGGGCGATGACGAAATCTGTACCCACCATCACCCTCAACGACGGCCACACGATTCCTCAGCTCGGTTTCGGCGTGTTCAAGGTCGAACCCGACGAAACCACCCGCATTGTGGCCGACGCACTGTCGGTCGGGTACCGCCACATCGACACCGCTGCCATCTACGGTAACGAGGAGGGTGTGGGCAAGGCACTCGCCGCTTCGGCCATCGACCGTTCCGAGCTGTTCATCACAACCAAATTGTGGAACGACCGTCAGGGCACCCAATCAGCCTTTGACGCTTTCGAGGAGAGCCTCGAGAAGCTCGGCCTCGACTACGTCGACCTGTACCTCATTCACTGGCCGGCTC
The DNA here is from genome assembly GCF_004404045.1 of Cryobacterium sp. Hh11. Lineage (NCBI taxonomy): Bacteria > Bacillati > Actinomycetota > Actinomycetes > Micrococcales > Microbacteriaceae > Cryobacterium > Cryobacterium sp. Hh11. Next base: position 93,219 of record NZ_SOHF01000027.1, read on the forward strand.
CGGCCAACGACAAGTTTGTCGAGAGCTGGAAGGCCCTCGAAAAGATTCAGGAGTCGGGCCGCGCCCGTTCCATCGGCGTGTCAAACTTTCTGGTGCCGCACCTCGACCGGCTGCTGCACGAGACCAGCATCGTGCCCGCCGTCAACCAGATCGAGCTGCACCCGGCTCACCAGCAGCCGGAGGTCATCGCTTTCGCTCGCGAAAACGGCATCAACATTGAAGCCTGGGGCCCGCTCGGCCAGGGCAAGTACCCCCTGTTCGACGAGCAGGTGATAGCGGATGCTGCCGACGCACACGGCAAGTCGCCAGCGCAGGTCGTCATTCGCTGGCACCTGCAGATCGGCAACATTCTGTTCCCCAAGTCGAACCGCCTCGCGCGCATGACGGAGAACTTCGACGTGTTCGACTTCGAACTGACCCACACCGAGGTGACCATGATCTCCGCGCTCGAGCGCGCCGGCCGAGTCTCGGCTCACCCCAACGAGGTGAACTAGCCAGGTCGCGGGAGCGCGGCGGGTTGGCCCGCGACTCGGCTCACCTTAACGAGGTGAACTAGCCAGGTCGCGGGAGCGCGGCGGGTTGGCCCGCGACTCGGCTCACCTTAACGAGGTGAACTAGCCCGCAGCATCCGCTTAGGCGTGGCCCCGGCGATCGACGGTCTGTGGGGCCACGGGTGTGCAACGGCGTACATTGGGGTGTGCTGCGCTCCCTTGAGCGCGGTTGCGCGCCGCCCCGCAGAAAGAACCCATGAACCCTATTGAATGGCTATTCGACGCGCAGCTGCAGCTTGGCACCCAGACCATTCTCTGGCGCGAGGTCATCGGCAACGCCTTCGGAATTGCGAGCGCCGTCGGGGGCATGCGCCGCAAGATCTGGGCCTGGCCGGTCGGGATCGTCGGCAACGTGCTGTTGTTCACAGTGTTCCTCGGCGCCGTGTTCGGGACGCCGAACCCGGTCAACCTGCTTGGGCAGGCCGGCCGTCAGATCATGTTCATCGTCGTGTCGATCTTCGGCTGGGTGCAGTGGCAGCGCAGCCGCATTTCCGCCGTGCACGTTGCCGTCGCGCCGCACTGGGCTGGCAACCGCACCCGCATTCTGCTCGCCGTTGGGCTGATCGCCGGCACCCTCGTGCTCACCCCGATTTTTCGTGCGCTCGGCTCGTTCGAACCGGTCTGGGCGGATGCCTGGATCTTCACCGGTTCGCTGCTCGCGACCTACGGTATGGCCAAGGGGTGGACCGAGTTCTGGCTGATCTGGGTGGCCGTCGACGTAGTCGGGGTGCCGCTGCTGATCAGCGCCGGCTACTACGCCTCCGCCGTGCTGTATCTGTTCTACGGGGCGTTCACCATTATCGGGTTCATCGTCTGGGGGCGGGTACAACACCGCCGGAGTGCACTGCTCGGCGTCGTTTAGGCCCGGCTCGCTCGAATTGGCCAAGCGGGAGGAGAATGGAACATGCCCAATCACCTCGCCGACGCCATCAGCCCCTACCTCCGCAGCCACGCTGACAACCCGGTGGAGTGGTTCGGCTGGGGCGAGCAGGCCTTCGCCGAAGCGCGCGAGCGGGACGTGCCGGTGCTCGTCTCGATCGGCTACTCCACCTGCCATTGGTGTCATGTCATGGCCAGGGAGAGCTTCAGCGACCCGGCCATCGCGGAGTACCTCAACGCCCACTTCGTGAGCATCAAGGTCGACCGTGAGGAGCACCCCGACGTCGACGCGAGCTACCTGGCCGCGGCAAGCGCGTTTATCGACGGGCTCGGCTGGCCGCTCAACGTGTTCGTCACGCCCGACGGCCGGGCCTTTCATGCCGGAACCTACTTTCCGCCGGTCGGGCAGCCGGGGCATCCGTCATTTCGCGACGTACTGACCGCGGTGACGGATGCGTGGCTCACGCGCCGCGCGGACCTGACGGCGGGCGCGGCTCGGGTCGCAGAGATGCTCGCCGAGTCGGCGCGTGACCTGGCCACGGGAGTCGGCTCCGCGTCCGGCGGTGGGCCCGGTGCTGGACCCGATGCCGACCGGCTCGACCAGGCGGTGGCCGAACTGGTCGCCTACGAGGACGCTTCGTTCGGCGGCTTCGGCGGCGCGCCGAAGTTTCCGGTGGCGCCGGCACTCTCCTTTCTGCTCGGGCACGGTGGGCTCGACGGCCCAGGCCCCGAGCTCGCCGTGCGCACGCTCAAACTCATGGGAGCGTCACCCCTGCGGGACCCGATCGAGGGCGGCTTCTTTCGGTACGCCGTCAATCGCGATTGGAGCGATCCGCACTACGAACGCATGCTCTACGACAACGCCCAACTGCTCGGCCTCTACACCCGCGCCTGGATGCTCACCGAAGCGCCGTGGGCACGCCACGTCGCCGAGGGAATCGCACGCTTTCTCTGCGACGTGATGCAGCTGCCGAGCGGCGGTTTCGCGAGTGCCCAGGATTCGGAGAGCACAGTCGACGGCCAGCGGGTCGAGGGCGGCTACTACGCCCTCGAAGCGAGCGACCGCCTCCGGCAGACCCCGCCAGCCCGCGACGAGAAGGTGCTCACCGGCTGGAACGGCCTCGCCATCCAAGCACTGGCCCGAGCCGGCTTCGCCTTCGACCAGCCCGACGTGATCGCCGCCGCCCGCCGCGCGGCCGACTATCTGCGCGTGCACCACGAGCGCGCTGATGGCACGCTGGTACGCGCCTCCGTCAGCGGATCTGCCTCCGGCGAACGTTCCTCGGATGCGAAGGCCACGTTGGAGGACTACGGCATGTACTCACGGGGACTCCTGGAACTTGCTCTCGTCACCGGTGACGTCACATACGCCACCCAGGCTCGTCACCTGCTCGACAGAACGCTATCGGACACCACCGACGCTGCTGATCGGGCCAGGACAGTGGCCGACCCCGGTGTCAGCACGACGGCATCGAGCCCCGCTTTTCGCCCGCCGCACGGCTCGGATACCGTACTCACCGCGCAGGGCCTGGTCAGCGCCATTGACCCGTCGGAGGGCGCCTACCCCTCCGGACTATCCGCCACGGTCGACGCGGCCGTACTACTCCACCAGCTCACCGGCGACGACCGCTACCGCCGAGCCGCGGCGGCCGGAATCAGCCTGGTCGCCACCCTCGCTCCGCAGCGTCCGCTCGCCTTCGGCGCCGCGCTGCGCCTCTTCGACGAGCTCAACGCCCCGATCCAGCAGCTCGTCATCGTCTCGCCAGACGAGCCAGACGAGCCAGACGAGCCAGACGAGCCAGACGAGCCAGACGGAGTCCGCGCCGACCCCACCAAGCCCGACCCCACCAACCCTGACCCCACCGCCCACGGCGCCACCGGCCTCAACCCCACCCTGCTCGACCTCGCCCGGCGCCATCCGGCTGACGTCGTCGTCGCCGTGACCGAATCGCAGGCCTGCGCCTTCGCCGACGCCGGATTCGACCTCTTTGCCGCTCGAACAGCGCAGACCGGCCAGCCCACCGCGTACCTCTGCCGCGACTTCGTCTGCCAACTGCCGGTCACCGACCCGGCTCAACTGCCGCCGATCGACGCCACCGCCGCGCTTCTGGCCAAAATTGCCGCTGAACAGCAACAATTGGGCGGGCCACACAAGCATTAACATCGGGATACCGCCTACGTCCCACGTTCAGGACCAGCCGAAAGGATCCCTCATGGTTCCCGAAATTAACATCTGGGCCGTGCTCCTGGCCACCGCATCGAGCATGGTCGTCGGCTCGATCTGGTACACCCGCGCGGTCTTCGGCCGGTACTGGATGCAAGCCGTCGGACACACCCAGGAAAGCATGAAGGGCAGCGGCACGGGCGCCATCATCATCACGGTCATCGTCAGCTTCGTCACCGCCTCCGTGCTGGCCGGCGCCGCGGCGATCGCCCAGAACTTCTACGGCGGCAACTTTCTGTTCAACACCCTGCTCACCGGGCTCATCCTCTGGGCCGGATTCACCGCAGCCCGCATGGTCACCCACGACGCCTTCGACCGCCGCCCGGCCGGCCTCACCGTGCTCAACCTGGCCCACGAACTCGTGACCATTCTGCTCATGGCCTTGATTATCGGCCTGTTCGGCATCTCCGCCGTCTAACGTGCACCGACTGTGCGAAACGGATGCCGCAGCATCCGTTTCGCAGGCCCGCCCGTCGTCGCGCGGGTGCAGCAAACTACCGGCATCGGGGACGTACACTGAGGTGAACGCCCCTGCGTGTCACCGGCCGCTGGTCGCTCATCGAGAATCTCGGCGGCACCATACTGAGAGTCAGTTGTTCGAGACACAGGCAGAGCAGCGTTCACGCCGGCTTTTTCGGCCGCACTCCCCGGCGCAGGCACGAATTGCCCCGCGTTTGAGTGCTCCACTTTTTCAAGGAGGACCATGGCGACACTCGATATTCCAGACGCACAACCGGATGCGCGCACGGAATCCCCAGAAGACGGTTACCCCGATTCCTTCGGCGGTGACATTTTTGACACCGACGCTTTTCGTTCCGACTCCGTCGGCTACGACTCGAGCGAACCCGAGCCGCCCACGAACACCGGCCTGATCCCGACTCTCTCCCTCAGCAGCGAGCCCGAGTTGGTGTTGATCACACCGGATGCCCGCACCCGCCGCTTCAACCGTGATGACGTCGTCGTGCGCAAGGGCGAGATCGCGCTCATCAACGGCCACTACACGCCGCACGAGTCCATGGTCAAGGACCTCCTTGCCGTCTACGACGCCCTCACCCGCGCTGGAATCGACTTTCTGCTGGTACGCGGCGACCACAATCGTCCGGTCATCGCCGTCGACCGCAAGCGTCGCAAGGAAATCACTCAGGTTCTGAGCGAGGCGTTCGCCAACGAGCCCTTTTACGCCAAGCCGCTCGACGGCAACGTGAACCAGCAATTTCTCCTCGCCGACGGCGCCCTCACCATGCTGCGCAAGTCCAGCGTTTTTCGGGTCTACCGCCCGCGCATCGAACCGATCGGACGCCTGCGCTACGGAGCCCAGACAGCGTTCCAGTTCGAGTTGTGGCGTTTTGGCGAGGACGAAATCGTCGCTCCGGTCGAAAACGCGCTTATGCGCACTCGGCTGCCGCGCTCCGAGGCCCGCGAAACCACGATCGACCTGTATGGGCGCACCTGGCTGACCCTGCAGAATATGTTCGACGATCTGGCCAGTGATGTCACGTTCGACATCGACCTCGTCTTCAGCTGGGTCGACGGCTCGAGCGACGAGTTCCAGCGGGAACGCGCCAAGCGGATGAAGTCCTATGTCATCGGCGAGGGCGACGATTCGGATGCCCGTTTTCGCCAGATCGACGAGCTTAAGTACGCCCTGCGCAGCGTCTATATGTTTGCACCGTGGATTCGACGCATCTTCATCGCGACCGATTCACCGGCTCCGGAGTGGCTTGCCGAGCATCCCCGCGTCACCATCATGCGCAGCGAAGATTTCTTCGTCGACACGAGCGTGCTGCCCATCCACAATTCGCACGCCGTCGAAAGCCAGCTGCACCACATTCCAGGCCTGGCCGAGCACTTTCTCTACTCCAACGACGACATGTTCTTCGGCCGCCCGGTCGGCCCTGAACTGTTCTTCTCACCGGGCGGAGTGACCAAGTTCGTGGAGGCCTCCACTCGAATCGGACTTGGCGAGAACGACCCGACCCGCAGCGGGTTTGAGAACGCCGCGCGCGTGAACCGAGCGCTGCTGCGTGGCCGGTTCGGCAAGGTCACGACCCGCCACCTCGAGCACACGCCCGCGCCCATGCGCAAGAGCGTACTGCTCGAGCTGGAACAGGAGTTCCCCGCGGACTTCAGCCGCACGGCAGCCAGCCGGTTCCGCTCGGCGACCGACATCTCGGTCACCAACTCGCTGTACCACTATTACGCCCTAATGACCGGGCGTGCGGTCGCGCAGACGCAGGTGCGCTCGCTCTACATCGAGACGACCCTGCGCATCGCCCTGCGTCAGATGAACCATCTGCGCAAGCGCCGCGATCAGGACATGTTCTGTCTGAATGACGGCAGCCACCCGGAAATCACGCCCGATGCGCGGCGCGCCGCGGTCACCGAGTTCCTGAACCTGTACTTTCCCATCGTGGCACCGTGGGAACGGGCCAGCCTGGCCGCTAGTGCAGAACCGGAATCGGCCGTGTCATGGGCGGCTCACGCAGTGCAGGCAGAGTTTCCGACGGCGTGATTTCGACGCCGGAAGCGCGCAGACGACGCGCGCTTTCGGCGGCATCCACGTAGTCGAGCGTTGGGTAGTGGCCGAGCGGAACCACGGAATGCAAAACTGTGCCGGGATAGACGTGCACCAGGTTGAACGCTCGGGCACCATCACGCCCGAGGGTTCCGCCGATGGGAACGTTGAGGTCCTGGGTATAGCAGGTGGCCGACGCTACCGACACGGTGATGCCGGCGAACATGGCCATCGATGAATAGTGCAGGTGGCCGGCAATGATGCTGCGCACATCGGTGCCGCGGAGCACGTCGGCCAGACGGTCCTGGTCGCGCAGCTCGACGGCGGTGGCCAGGTCGAGCACGCTCGGAATGGGCGGGTGATGCATCGCCAGAATCGTGCCGTCGAGGGCCGGTACGCGCAGCTCTTCACTGAGCCACTGCAGCTGTTGGTCGGTCACGGCGCCGTAGTGGTGACCGGGCACCGAGGTGTCGAGGGTGATCAGGCGCAGGCCGTTGAGGTCGTAGGACCGGTCGATCGGCGCGTCGCTGGCCACCTCACCGAACAGTTCGGTGCGAAAAGCCGAACGATTGTCGTGGTTGCCCATGACCCAGACGATTCGGGCGCCGAGACGCTCAGCGACCGGCTCCACGATCTGACGCAGCAGCTGGTAGGCGCCGGGCTCACCCTTGTCGGCGAGATCACCGGTGACGACGATGGCCTCTGGCTGGGCTCCGGAGGCCTCGACCTCGGCGAACAGCTCGGCCAGGCGGGCTTCAACGTTGACGCTGCCATAGAGTTTCGAGCCCCCCGCCAGCAGGTGGGTGTCGCTCAGGTGTAACAGGAAATGATCCGGCCGGGGGTATTCAGCCGTTCGAAAGCTCACGGAGCGTCCATTCGTTTGTCGCGGACGCGCTTTGCCGGCGCGCTTTCACGATGCTTGCCACTATTCGATCAGACGTACTTGAACAACCGGTGTACGCCACACCTTAATCCTGCATCGGGCGGGGTAAATGGGCAAGTGCCGTTATTGAATCGTGCTCAGGATCCGTACCCCAGGCTGGCCGCATGGCTCGATACGTACGCATTGAGGAATTTGGTGGCCCAGGCGTTCTGAGCATCGTGCACGACGAGCAGCCGCGCCGGTTGTGACTGCCGCCCTCGACTACAACGGCGCCGCGATCATCGATGCGGCACTCGAGCTGGGCGTTCCCGGCGGGCCGATCAACACGATCGCCGCGCGTGGCCACCGGGCTGGCGCCGGCATTACCGAGGTGGGCGGACAGGCCGCGGATATTGACGACCTCCGTGCCCTCTCCGCGCTGATCGCGAGCGGGGAGATGGTGCTGCCGATCGACCGGGTGTTCCCGCTCGAGCAGGTGCAGGGCGCCTACCGCCACCTGATGGCCGGGCACCTGCGCGGCAAGGTCGTGCTCGCGACCCGGTAGGCGAGTCTCGGTTGCTCGGGGCTACGGTCCGGCCGTTCCTGGCCGGGAAAGGGGCTCGCCGGCGCGGCACGCTGGCTGGCCTGCGATTTATTCCGGAGACGTGGCCGCTCCAGGCCGACCTGCTCGGGCTCCCAGCCGGTTGTGGCATGCTTGACCGTGCGCACCAGATCCAAACCGAACGCTCCGCTACAGGGGGCGTATGGCTACCTCGCCGGAGCCGCGCTGATCGCGCTCGTATTCGTCGGTCTCTACCTTTTTTTCGTGCGGGGCCATGCCGGCCAGGAGGCCGACCAGCTCGCCTATAACGGCGCCGAATTCGGCCGCCGCAGCATCACCCCGTTCACCGGTCGGGTGCTCGACTCTGTGCCCGATGTGGCCGTGGTGTTCGGCGTCGTGCTGACCGCGATCATCGCGCTCGTGCGCCGCAACTGGCGCACCCTGCTCGTCGCCCTGGTGGCTGCCGGGGCAGCGACGGCGACCGCGCAGCTGCTCAAGTACGGCATCCTGGCCCGCCCCGATCTGGCCGTCGAGGGCTACGCCGGAAACTCTTTCCCGTCGGGGCATACGACGGTGGCGGCGGCATCCGCTCTCGTGGTGTTTCTGGTGGCGAGCCCGCGCACCCGGCCAATAGTCGCCGGCTGGGGCACCGCCTTCGCCGTGCTGGCCGGGGTCGCAACGCTCGCCAACCAGTGGCATCGGCCCAGTGACGTGATTGCCGGGCTGCTCTGGGTTGCCTTCTGGGGCTGCCTGGCCGGTGCCGTGCTGGCCTGGCCGCGGGCGGGGGTGCTGCCCCGCGCCGCCGGCGACGGCTCCAGCTCGCGGTGGCCCGCCTTCATCGGCCTGCGCCGATCCACCATTCGCGTTATTCGCTGGCTGTCGGTCGGCTTCGGTGCTGTCTCCGTGCTGGCCTTTGTCGCTACCCTCGTGGTGAACAGCAGCCTGTTCGACAGCGTCGGAACGTTGGGCACCGTCGTCGCCTATTTCGGTGGCGTCGCGGCCATCGTTACCGCAGGCTTGCTGCTGGCGCTCAGCGGAACGCGGCTGTTCGCCCGCCTTCCGTAGATTTCGCTCGCTGCCCGTTCACAACCAGCTTGACGCAGAGGGTGTTCCGACAATCTCCGCAGTTATGCACGGCAGCTGGGAGTTCTGTGGCCTGGCACCCCCGAAAAGCTGTGTCGGGCCGATTTTTCGGCGCACTAGGGCTGTACGGAACAGAAGTCGCGTGCGACACTGACTCATGGCCGTCACGCTGAGAGCGCTCCAGACCGTAGTACCCCCGACGATTCTGATCCAGGAGCAGGTGCGCGATATCTTCGCCGCCCAGCCCGGACTCAGCCGGCTAGCTCAACGGCTGGTCAGCACCAGTTTCAACGTGTCGGGTATCGAGACGCGACATACCGTGATCGCCGAGCTGACCCTTGACAACGATTCGACCGAACCGCAGTTCTTCGACGCGCACAAACAGCTGCTGCTCATGCCGAGCACCCGGGTGCGCAACGAGCTCTACATCGAAGAAGCCACCAAACTGTTCGTCGAGGCCGGCCGCCGGGCGCTCGCCGCCTGCGGCGATATTCGTCCCGAAGACATAACGCACGTTGTCACCGTTTCCTGCACCGGGTTCTACGCGCCCGGCCCCGACTACATGCTCGTGCGGGAGCTTGGCCTGAACGCCAGCACGCAGCGCTACCACCTGGGATTCATGGGCTGCTACGCAGCGATGCCGGCCCTCCGCACCGCGAAGCAGTTCGTTGAGGCCGACCCGAACGCGGTCGTGCTGGTGGTCAGCGCCGAACTCTGCTCGCTGCACCTGCGTACCTCGAGCGATCCAGATACCATCGTCGCCTCCTCGCTATTCTCCGACGGCGCGGCCGCCGGCATCGTCAGCGCGCGGGCCCCGCTCGCGGGCGAGAAGGCTTTGGGCCTCGACCTGTTCGAAACGGTGATCACGCCGGTCGGCGAGGGCGACATGGCCTGGAAAATCGGCGACGAGGGCTTCGAGATGATTCTGAGCACCTACGTTCCGCACATAATTGACGAGCACATTGAGGGCGCGCTCGCCCCACTGTTCGCCCGCGATGTGTCGATCACCGGGCAGCTCGCAGCCACTGCTTCCCTCGAAGCGGATGCCGTCGGCTCGACTCTGGGCGCGGCAGTGCTCACCCTCGCGCCCCCCGCCACGCTCAGTTCGGTGATCGAGCATTGGGCGATCCACCCCGGCGGCCGCAGCATTCTCGACAAGACCGAGGCGAAGCTCGAGCTGCGCCCCGACCAGCTGCTTCCCTCGCGCCAGACGCTGCGCACCAACGGCAATATGAGCAGCGCGACCATTTTGTTCGTGATGAAGGCCATTCTCGACGGTCCGGCCACGGCCGACGGCGAGCGGGTCTGCGCCATGGCGTTCGGCCCCGGACTCACCGTGGAGTCCGGCCTGATGACCGTGATCGAGGGCTGAATGGCCCTTCCCTCCCTGCGCGTGCGCGCCCACGACGCGGTGGAGATCATGGATTCCCCGCTCTGTGACCCGACCATGCTCACCCGCACCTATCAGGATTTTCGCGTGGTCAATGCGGTCGTCTCGGGCTGGTGGGGGATCTATCGCCGCAGCATCCGCCCCGCCCTGTCAACCACGACCGAACTGACGCTGCTCGATGTCGGATCGGGCGGCGGCGATGTGTCGCGGGCGCTGGCCGGCTGGGCGGTGCGTGACGGCCTGCGGCTGAGGGTGACCGGCATCGATCCGGATGCCCGCGCGCACGTCTTCGCGACCAGCCAGCCGAAGATTGCCGGGCTGACTTTTCGGCGGGCGCTGAGCTCGGATCTTGTCGCGGAGGGCGAGCACTATGACTTCGTGGTCTCCAACCATGTGCTGCACCACCTGAGCGTCGACGAGCTCAAGAGGCTGCTCGTGGACTCCGAGGCGCTCGCACGGCGTCGGGTGCTGCACGCCGATCTCGAACGCTCGAACTTCGCCTACCTCGGGTTCGCGGCGGCTACCTGGCCGTTCTTTCGACACTCCTATATTCGGCCGGACGGGCTCACCTCGATTCAACGCAGCTACACCGCCGTCGAGCTGCGGGCCGCGGTGCCCGCTGGGTGGACGGTGTCGCGCGGCAGGCCGTCGCGGCTCGTGCTGGGCTGGGAAGCAGCGGATGCGTGACGTTGTCATCGTCGGTGGCGGGCCGGTCGGTACGATGCTCGCCTGTGTGCTCGCCGTCGGCGGGCTCGATGTTGAGGTAGTCGAGCAGCGCGAGCTGCCGTCGCTGCGCTCGCGGGCGATCGGCATCCACCCGCCGTCGCTCCGCGCCCTCGCCTCTATCGGTGTCGCCGACGCCCTGCTCGACCGGGCGGTACGCATTCACCAGGGGGAGGTGCGCTGCGACGGCCGCAGGCTCGGGCAGCTGTCGTTTGAGCGGGCAGCGCCGGAATATCCATTCGTGGTCGCGGTGCCGCAATACGAGACGGAGGCCCTGTTGCGCGCCCGGTTCGACCAGCTCAGGCCGGGGCAGTATCGCAGCGGTGTGACGGTGACCGGATTGCACGATCGCGGCGATGCCGTCGTGCTCTCGACCGACGCCGGCCCAATCGAGGCGCGCTATGTGATTGGCGCGGACGGTGCCCGCAGCCGCGTGCGGGCGGCGGCCGGCATCGCCTGGCGGCAGCTCGGCCGCAGCGAAACCTATCTCATGGGCGACTTCGCCGACCCCGATCCGGGCGACACCGGTGCGGTGCTCTATTTCGAGCGCGGCGGCGTGGTGGAGTCCTTTCCACTGCCCGGCGGCCGGCGCCGCTGGGTGGCGATGACCGATTTTCTCGCCACGGAAGCCGACAGCGCCGACCTGGCCGCGCTCGTCCGTCATCGAACCGACGTCAGGGTGGCCGAACCGCTCGGGGCAGCGAGCGCCTTCGGAGTGCAGCAGCGGCTTGCAGGACGCATGAGGGCTGGCCGCATCGTGCTGGTCGGCGACGCCGCGCATCAGATTAGTCCGATCGGCGGGCAGGGCATGAACCTGGGCTGGCTCGACGCCGTTGCGCTCGCGCCGGCGCTGCAGCGGGCGCTGCTGGAGCCGGCGGTGGCGGCGTCCGTTCTGGGGGGTTACGACCGTTCCCGCCGAAGTGCCGCTCACCGCGCGGCCGTGCAGGCCGGATTCAACATGAATATGGGCCGGCCAGCCCATGGCCTGCGGCTCGGTGCCCGCAACGCCCTCGTGCGTTCGCTCACCCTGCCGCCGGCCAACGAACTCGTCGCCTGCGCGTTCACGATGCGCTGGCTGTGACCTGACGGGTAGGTCGCCGGGCTAACGTACGACATGTCGGCTCCGCTCAGCGGGGCGCAGATTCACCGGCCTGACGTTCGGGCGTGGGCCGCAGATCGAGTTGAATAGACGGGTGACTTCTGCAACTCTCGTTCCCCGCCTGCGCACCGACCTCGCCGCCGCTCATTTCTCGGTTCCCGGTCTGACCGGACTGTGGGGAATAGACGCGGACGCTGCCCTCCGCCGCAATCAGCGGGTTCCGGCCCAGCGGGCGCTCGCCGTGCTCGCCGCGAAGCTCGGCCGGAACGAGCCCGCCGCGACCCTCGCCCGGTTGTTCCTGCTCGGTGACGCAGTGCCGCGAGCCGACCTGGACGCCGCGCTTCCGACGCTCGGGGCGGTCGGCGCCGCGGAGCTCGGGCTCGTGGCGGCGGACGGTTCGGCCGACGTATGCCCGCTCGTCGACCTGCGCCCGTACAGCTTCATCGACGCGCACGGCGCCGGCAGCTGGTGGATCGTGAGCGATCTGGGGGAGCTGGCGCTCGGGCATCCGCTGGGCGAAACGCACGTTCTCGGCATTGGCGGAGCCTCGCGCACCCTCAGCGGGCTCATGATGCCGACGGCGGTCGAGCGGGCGCTCGACATCGGAACCGGCTGCGGAATCCAGGCCATGCACGCCTCGCGGCACGCCGAGCAGGTCGTCGCGACCGACATTTCGGTGCGGGCGCTCGAGCTTGCGGCGCTGAACGCCGAGCTCAACGAGATCGACAATATCGAGTTTCGCTTTGGCAGCCTGTTCGAGCCGGTGGCGGGGGAGCGGTTCGATCACATTATTTCGAACCCGCCGTTCGTGATCACGCCGCGCGCCGAGGGTGTGCCGAGCTACGAGTATCGGGATGGCGGAATGGTCGGCGACGCCCTGGTCGAGGCCGTCGTGCGCGGGGCCGCAGACCATCTCACCCCCGGCGGCGTCGTGCAGCTGCTCGGCAACTGGGAATACCACGATGAAACGGATGCCTTCGAACGGCTCGAGCGCTGGCTCACGCCGGGTGCCCTCGACGCGTGGATCATCGAACGCGAGGTGCAGACGCCGGGTGAGTATGCCGAGACCTGGATCCGCGACGGCGGCACCCGCCCTGGTCCCGATTTCGACCGGCTGTACAACGCCTGGCTGAACGACTTCGAGGCGCGCGGAGTGGGCCGGGTCGGCTTCGGCTACCTGCTGCTGCGCCTGCCGGATGCCGCATCCACCCTGGGCGCCGCTCCCGGCCTGCGTCGTCTCGAGCGCCTGCCCGATGCCCTGGGCCACAACCCGGCCGGGCTCGGCGCGCACCTCGCCGAGTGTCTCGCCGCGCACGACTGGCAGGCGGCAACGGATGATGCGCGCCTGTTGCGCACAAATCTCACCGTGGCCTCCGACGTCACCGAAGAGCGCCACTACTGGCCCGGCCAGTCGGATCCGACGCTGATGACCCTGCACCAGGGCAGCGGATTCGGCCGCTCGGTGCCGCTCGACACGGCCCTGGCCGGATTGGTCGGTGCCTGCGACGGCGACCTCGCGGTCGGTGCCATTATCGGCGCGCTCGCCCAGCTGCTCGACGCCGACGAGCCAGCGCTTGCCGCCGAACTGCTGCCCAAGGTGCGCGCCCTGCTCGTCGACGGCTTCCTGACATTCCCTGATCCCGTCTAACTCGGCCCCCAGCCCCCGGGTACGCTCGGCCACCCGGCATAACTCTGCAACTAACTACGTCAAGGGGAAAATGTCAATCGGCACGGTCTGCGGTGAGAGGGCACTAACCTGACGCCATGACTCCCGCACCCGCGCTCCCGGCCGCCTTCGACCTCGGCGGGCACACCGCACTCATCACCGGGGCGGGCAGCGCCACCGGTATCGGCTTCGCCGCAGCACGGATGCTGGGTGAACTCGGTTGCCGGGTGATCCTCACCGGCACGACGGCGCGGGTGCACGACCGGGCGCGCGAACTGACGGCACACGGACTCGATGCGAGCGGAATCGTCTGTTCCCTCGACTCGGTCGACGGTGCCGAGGGACTGCGGGTGGCGCTCGCCGCGACCGGGAGCGAGCCGACGATTCTCGTGAACAACGCGGGCATGGTCGCGGTCGGCGACGCCGAGATGGGCCACGGAGATATCCTGACCAGTCCGGCCGAGTGGGAACACGGCCTCGCCATCAACCTGTCCACAGCATTTCATGCCACTCGCACGGTGATCCGGTTCATGCGCGCGGCCGGATGGGGTCGTATCGTGATGGTGTCGAGCGTGAGCGGGTCGATCATGGCCAGCCGCAATGATGTCGCCTACGCCGCAGCGAAGGCCGGGCTGGTCGGGCTGGTGCGGGCGCTCGCAGTGGACGAGGCCGAAGTGGGCATCACGGCGAACGCCGTCGCGCCCGGCTGGATCTCGACCGGCTCCCAGCTCACGAGCGAGGCTCTGGAGGGTGCGCTGGTTCCGGCCGGCCGAAGCGGCACGCCGGGGGAGGTCGCATCCGTCATCGCGTTTCTTGCCTCGCCAGGAGCCGCCTACGTCACCGGGCAGGTGATCGTCGTCGACGGCGGTAACTCCGTGGCCGAGGAGCGCCGGTAACCAGCGGCTCTCGAGAAGAAAATGTCAAGCGGCACGGTCTGCGGTAGTTTGGTCTCATGACTGGCGCCGTACTGAAGCTCTGTGGGCGCGCGCCCGGGATCCGCCGTTCTGAAGCAGACCGATCGTGAAGCGGCGCACTTTTCTGCTCGGCACGGCGTCGGGGTTTTCAGTCCTGGCGCTTGCGGCGTGCGTGGAGCCGGAGCAGACGCCGGTGCCGACGACATCCCCGGCGCCAACCACACTCACCCCCTCGCTGGTTCCGCAGCCGCTCGCCGTCTCCCGCACCAACTGGTCGACCGACCCCTTCTCGCGCGGATCCTTCAGCTACGCCGCCGTTGGGGCCACCCCGGAACACCGCGTTGCGCTCGGTCAGGCCGTCGATGCCCGGGTGTTTTTCGCCGGTGAAGCCACAGCAGTGGACGAGCCCGGCACGGTGCAGGGCGCCCGCGCGTCCGGCCTGCTTGCGGCCAGCCAGGTGCAGGATGTCGCGGCTCCCGGCGAACGTATCACCATCGTCGGCGCCGGGATTGCCGGCATCACAGCGGCCCGCCAACTCGTCAATGCCGGCTACGACGTCGTCGTGATCGAGGCGCGCGACCGCATCGGTGGGCGCATCGACACCGTCAGCAGCGACTGGCCCTTTCCGATCGAACGTGGGCCCTCCTTTGTGCATCGCACTTCTGACAATTTTCTCGACGATGAACTGACCACGCTCGGGGTCAGCCTGCTGCCGTTCGTGCGCACCCCGGAGGTGCGCACCCGGGCTGGCGCCGTCGTCGAGGTGTCGACGCTGGGCGCTGAGGCTGTCGCCGGTGCCCTCGACTGGGCAGCGGATCAGCAGCAGGATGTCTCGGTTGAACGTGCCCTGATCGATTCGGGTGAAGCGAAACTTTCGAGCACGCGCAACGCCGACGGCCTGTCGGATGCCGACTGGCTCGAGTACGAGATCGCCACGAAACTCAAGGTTGAAACCGGGGCAACACCGAGTCAGCAGTCCGCCTGGTACACCACCGACATCGGCAGCGCCGACGACGACCAGATCGTGATCGGCGGCTATTCCACTCTGCTGAAAAGTGACGCCGACGGTCTGGAGCTATTGCTATCGAGCGTGGTCAACCGGGTCGCCCACGACGACGGTGGCGTGAGTCTGCGCCTCGGCACCGGCGAGTCGCTCTCAGCCGACCGGGTCATTCTCACCGTGCCGCTTGGCGTGTTGCAGACTGCCGCGATCGAATTTTCGCCGGCGCTGCCCTTCGCGCATCGCGGTGCCATTGCTGCCCTGGGAATGGGGGTACTCGACAAGGTCTGGCTGCGCTTCGACGAGCCATTCTGGGACACCGAGGCCCGGCTCTGGACCATCGTCGGCGAAGACGCCGATTTTCCGGTCTGGGTGAACATGATGCCGCTCACCGGGGAGCCCATTCTCATGGGGGTCGTGGCCGCCGAGAACGCCACTCGGCTGTCCGAGCTCGATGACGACGAGTTTCTCTCCGCGGCGCTCACCGCGCTCGAGCCGTTCCTGGCCGTTCCCGACACGGCAGTTTCTGACGAATAGGCGCGCGGCTCAGAGGGACGAACCCCACGGCGGCAGCAGGTGCCGCGGCATCCGCTTCAATCGGGTGATCCAGGTGAGCAACGCTGCGATTCCGGTGATGATTGCCACGATGATCAGACAGTAGAACACGGTCTCACCGGGGCCGCTGACCTGCCGGGCGTCGAGGAAGAAGTAGGGATACCAGCCGACGATCGGCCCGCGAATGAGCGTGAACACCAGCCAGAACACCGGAAACACGATGGCCCAGCCGAGATATTTCCACGGCAGGCGAGCCTTGAACGGGTCGACCATCCAGTCGATCAGGGCGCAGGCCGGAATGACGAAGTGCAGCAGCTGGCTCGACCACGGCACCTCGATTGAGTAATTGGCGCTGGAAGACTGCCAGACGATGATTCCGTAGACCACTCCGGAGACCAGAATGTAGGTCGTTACCATGGCGCGCAGCATGTCGACCCAGGCCGGGTCGGTCGGTCGCCGCAGGGCCACGATGGCTGCCGTGACGATCACGGCGACCGCTGCGATGGCGCTTTGCACGGTGAAATAGCTGAAGAAATTCGCGATGGCAAAGGTTGCGACACCGAGTGTGTAGTAGAAATAGCCGCTCAGAGCGAATATTCCGGTTGCGGCCAGGCCGAGGCGCGCCAGAGCGAACGCTGTGCGCGTCGTCATTGGCGTCCCCCGGCGGGGCTTTCGCGCGCGGTCATAATGCAACGCTACGCCAGCGTTGGGGGCGTTTTGACCCTAGTCGGTGATCTGAAAGTCGCTTGCGCCGGTCGCGGCGATGTCGCTCACGTCGAGCGCCGTGACGACGGCATATCGCGGGCCGGTTTCGAGCCAGCGCAGCATGCGCGAAACGGATGCCTCCCGACCCTCGATCTCGAGTTCCACCGTTCCGTCCGGGCGGTTGCGGCAATATCCGACGAGTCCCAGATGCCGGGCCTGGGCAGTAGCGTCGTACCGAAATCCGACGCCCTGAACTTCGCCGTGGGCTAGCACTCGTTTACGTATCACGGGACTATTCTGCTCCGCCGAGCTAGTCGCCCACCCGCAGGCTCAGCCACAGCATGAGTGTGTCGTCGGCGTTGTCGAGGTCGATGCCGAACAGTTCCTGCACCCGCCGCAGTCGGTAGCGCAGCGTGTTCTGGTGCACCGACAGCAAGGTGGCCGTTCTGGCCGAGTCTCGCCCGCAGTCGAGGTAGCTGCGCAGGGTTGCGGCATACTCGGTGCCGGAGCGGGAATCGAGGTTGAGCACCGCCTGCGCCTGCGCCGAAAAGAGCCGCGGGGTATCCCGAAGAACCTGCCCGAGTTCGAGCAGACTCAATCGGCTGCCGACGTTCCGCGCGCTGACGACCTGGCCGGTATCGGCTGAATGGTCCGTCAACAGGAGGACCAAATCCGCGTCCCGCCGCGACCGGCTGATCGTGTCGACACCGGTCACCCGCGACCCAACGGATGCCCGCAGCACGATCCGCATCGCTCCCGTAGCCCGGGTCACCAACCGTGCTGCCATCGCCTCGATGCCGATCAGTTGCGTGTCGTCGAGCTGACCGCCGAAAAAAAGGGCATAGACCGTGGTGCCGATGGCCACACACTCCGTGCCGCTCTGGTGCGCTTCGCAGGCCATCGCCACCAGATCAACCAGCCGGTTCAGGCGCAGCTCGTCGCCCGCGGGGCCGAACTGCGGTTGAAAGGCCAGAGCCACGAACGGGCCGGCCAAGTCGAGGCCGAGCTGAGCGGCGACGAGTCGGGCATCCGCATCGCCGTCGAGCAGCCGGCGCAGGAGCACAGCGCGTTGCGCCCGAGCCAGGTCGGCCGCGCTGCGGGCGCGCAGAATGTGCAGCGCCGCGATGGCTGCGGCGCGTTCAAGCTCGGTGGCGGCAGCATCGTCGAGCGAACCGGTGACGTCGACGACCCAGATCGACCCAAGGGGCTCGGCGCCGGCCCGCACGGCGACGGCCAGTCGGGCCAGCCCCACCGGCACGGCGGGTTCGCCGGGCAGGCTCGGTGTCATCGCCCCGGGTAGCCGAACCGCGCCGGACGCCCGAAACAGTGCGGCGTAGGCCTCTGCGTTATCGGGGAGGTCGGGCACCTGACGGCCCAGAATACCGTCGCGCCTGGTGTCATCGATCGGCTGGTCTGGCAGCGTGGAATACGCGAGGACCCGAGTCTGCAGGTCTTCGATCGCGGTCGCACCGCCGACCATCGCGGCGATCGCATTTGCCAGCGCGAACAGGTCACCGACCGGCAATCCCAGGGTAGTCATTCGTTCACCATACCCATCCGCTTTGTGCTGCACGACCATAACTATGCTCTTTCTTGGTGCTGCTCGCTAAAGATCGGAGGCTGCGACCCGACCACACTGGGCAGATGTCCCCGCACCGGCCCCTCGCCGCACTCACGGACCAGGCCCAGCAGGCGGCCCGGGTCGCCGCCGAATCGGCCGGGGTGCGGGTGAGTGACGAGGCCAGCCTGGCTGGCTTTCTCGAGGTCGAGCAGCTGTTCAATACGGTCTGGCTGCTGCCGCCCGGCGAGAGCGCCATCCCCTCCGAACTCTTACGCAGCATTAGCCACGCCGGCTGCAACGTTACGGCGGCCCGCGACCAGACCGGCCGCCTCGTGGGCGCCGCTGCGGCCATCGTTAGTCCGAAGTCCGCGTCGATGTACTCCCTGATTGCCGGGGTTCTGCCCGGAATCAGCGACCGCGGCGTCGGCTTCGCCCTGAAGCAGCACCAGCGGGCCTGGGGCCTGGCGCGCGACCTGACCGAAATGACCTGGACCTTCGACCCCCTGGTCAGCCGCAACGCGCGCTTCAACCTCACCAAACTCGGCGCCTCGGCGAGCGAGTACGCCGTCGACTTTTACGGCCCGATGCAGGGCGAGATGAACGCGAACGACGAGAGTGACCGACTGGTCGCGGTCTGGCCGCTCACGAGCACGCAATCGACTGCCTGCAGCGAGAACCGCCAGGCCCCGATCGACGGCCCCTCCTACAGCCCGAGCGATGTGCTCAGAGTAGGACCCGACGACGACCCCGTGCTCGTAATGGCGGCCGGCGCCCTGTGGTGCCGGGTTCCGACCGACATTGTGGCACTGCGCGCGCAAAACCCGCAGCTCGCGGCCGAGTGGCGGCGCAGCATCCGTTCTATTTTTACCGACGTATTCGCTTCGGGGCATATAGCCCGTGGGGTCAGCCGTGACGGCTGGTACCGACTCGCACCAGGAGGAACAGCATGAAAATCGAGACCATCGAGCTACGCCGTGTACACCTGCCGCTGGTGCGGCCGTTCCGTACCTCGTTCGGCACGTCGACCGAGCGTGAAGTGACGCTGGTACGTGTCATCACAGCGGATGCCGAGGGCTGGGCCGAGTGCGCCGCCGACGCCCACCCCCTCTACAGCTCCGAATTTCTGGACGCGAGCGACCTGGTCATTCGCGACCACCTTGTGCCCCGGCTGCAGGCGCTCGGCAACCGGCTCACAGCCGAATTGGTTGCCCCGGCGCTCGAACCGGTCAAGGGCCACATGATGAGCAAGGCCGTCCTCGAAACGGCCATTCTCGACGCGCAGCTCAAGACCACCGGGGTGTCCTTCGGCGGCTACCTCGGCGCCGTGCGGGACACCGTGCCGGCCGGCGTCTCCGTCGGCATCATGGACTCAATCCCCGAGCTGCTTGACGCGGTCGCCGGCTACCTCGCCGAAGGCTACCTGCGCATCAAACTCAAAATCGAACCGGGTTGGGACCTCGCCCCGGTGCGCGCGGTGCGCGAACGCTTCGGGCCAGACATTCTGCTGCAGGTCGACGCCAACACCGCATACACCCTCGCCGATGCCCGCCACCTCGCCCTGCTCGACCCCTTCGACCTGCTGCTGATGGAACAGCCGATGAAGGAGGACGACATGCTCGGCCACGCCAATCTGGCCAAGCTCATCTCCACGCCGATCTGCCTCGACGAGTCGATCGAATCGGCCAGAGACGCCGCAACGGCGATCACCCTCGGTGCCTGCAGCATTATCAACATCAAGCCCGCCCGAGTCGGCGGCTACCTTGAAGCTCGGCGCATTCACGATGTCGCAGCGGCACACGGCGTGCCGGTCTGGTGTGGCGGCATGCTCGAAACCGGCGTCGGTCGGGCCGCGAACGTGGCCCTCGCCGCGCTGCCGAACTTCGTGCTGCCGGGGGATACCTCGGCCTCGAACCGGTACTTCGCGCAGGATCTCACCGCGCCGTTCGAGCTCGAGAACGGGCACCTGCGGGTGCCCACCGGGCCCGGCATCGGCGTTGAGGTATTGCCCGACGTGCTGGCCAGCGTCACCGCCAGCACCGACAGCATCCGTTTCTAGCCTTAACCAACAACAGGAGACCGTCATGACCCTGCACGTGAAGCTCGAAACCCGCATCTCGCGCCGACTGGCCTGGCCGGTGCTCGGCCTGGTCGCTGCGCTCGCCCTCAGCGGATGCTCCGCCACCGTCGACAATACCGAACCCGCCGCCGTGACCGGCGACGTCGACCCGGCCGCCGCGGCCGCCCTGCCCGAATCGATCAAATCGGCCGGAATCATCAGGGCGGCCTCCGACATTCCCTACCCACCGATGGAAATGTACGACGCCGAGCAGAACATCACCGGTTTCGACCATGACCTCGCGGCCGCCCTCGGAGTGAAGCTCGGCGTGCGGTTCGAACTGCAGAAGCAGGCCTTCGCGACCGCGATTCCGTCGCTGCAGGCCGGCAAGAACGACGTGATCATGTCGGGCATGAACGACACCAAGGAACGGCAGGGCACCCTCGACTTTGTCGACTACTTCCACGCCGGATTCTCGATTCTCGTGCTCGCCGGCAACCCCGAGAACATCACCGGGGTGCTCGATCTGTGCGGCAAGGAGGTCGCCGTTCCCAAGGCCACCGTGCAGGCGGATATTCTGCGCGGCTACGACGACGAGTGCACCGCGGCCGGCCCCGGCCCGGTGATCATCTCCGAATTGCCCGGCGAGACTGAGGTGCAAACCGCAGTGCGGTCCGGCCGGGCCGTTGCCGAGGTCGTCGACTCCGCCGTCGCCGCCTACACCGCGCAAACCGCCGGTGACGGTGAGATGTTCGAGGTCGTCACCGACGAGGCCAACCCGAACGGGTACAGCCCTGTCTACAGCGGAATCGGCATTCTCAAGGAGAACAGCGAACTCAGCGAGGCCATCCGTCTCGCCCTGGTCGCGACCATCGCCGACGGCACCTACGCCGAGATTCTGGCCAAGTACGACCTCAGCAACTACGGGCTCGACGAGGCCGGCTTCAACCTCGGGTCGTGACCTGATGCCGAACCCACGCGCCGTAGCCACCCGCGAAAGAGACTCTCGCGATCCGGACCCGCGCAACCCGCGAGCCCCAGTGGCGCGCGACCCTGACGACATCGACGCGGTGCCACTGCGGCATCCGTGGCGTTGGGTCATCGCGGTGCTGCTCCTGCTCGCGTTCGCCGGAATCGCCGTGTCGCTGTGGCAGAACGACAATGTGAACCATCCGACCATCAACGAGTTCATCTTCGACCGGCGCATTCTCGACGGCGTCGTACTCACGCTCGTGCTCACCGTCGTGTCGATGGTCGTGTCGACGGTGCTCGCCGTGCTGCTGGCCGTCATGCGGCTCTCCAACAACCCGGTGATGAACGCGCTGTCCTGGCTGTACGTCTGGGCTTTTCGCGGCACGCCGCTGCTGATTCAGATCGTATTCTGGGGCTACCTCGGGCTGCTCTATGCGCAGATTACGCTCGGAATTCCGTTCACCGACTTCAGCCTGTTCTCGGTCGATACGAACACGCTGATTCCGGCCTTTGTCGCGGGGCTCCTCGCGCTCACCCTTAACCAGGCCGCGTACTCGGCCGAAATCGTGCGTGCCGGAATGCTCTCGGTCGACGAAGGCCAGTACGAGGCCGCCTACTCGGTCGGTATGAGCCCCACCTTCACCCTGTTCAAGGTTGTGCTGCCACAGGCGATGCGGGTGATTATTCCACCGATGGGCAACGAGACCATCTCGATGCTCAAGAACACCTCGCTGCTCTCGGTGATCGCGGTACTCGAGGTGTACACGGTCGCCACCCAGATCTCCTCGCAGAACCTGCGCCAGGTCGAACTGCTCGTCGTCGTCAGCTGCTGGTATCTGTTTCTCACCTCGGTGCTGTCGATTCCGCAGTACTACCTGGAACGTCATTACGGCCGCGGCAACGCGCGCACGCTGCCGCCGACCCCACTCGGACGGGTCTGGGCGGTCCTGCGCCCAACGCCTCGCCCGACCACACCGAGAGCGGATGCCCCATGACCGATACGCGCGTCACAACAGCCGCACCGACGGCATCCGTTTCTGCACCCTTGTTGAGCGCGCGCAAGGTTCGCAAGAGTTTCGGTGGTGTCGAGGTACTCAAGGGCATCTCGCTCGAGGTCGCGGCCGGGCAGGTGATGTGCCTGCTCGGGCCATCGGGCTCCGGCAAGAGCACGTTTCTGCGCTGCATCAACCATCTCGAGCGCATCGACGGCGGCCGCATCTCCGTCGACGGCGAACTCATCGGCTATGCAGCCAGACACGGCCGCATCTTCGAGATGAACCGGCGCGAGGTCGCCAAGCAGCGCGGCGGCATCGGCATGGTGTTCCAACGATTCAACCTGTTCCCGCACATGACCGCCCTCGAGAACATCACGGCGGCGCCGATCGGGGTGCGCGGGCTGGCCAAACCGGCCGCCCTGGCTCGCGGCCGGGAGCTGCTCGACCGGGTCGGACTCGCCGACCTGGCGCAGTCGTACCCCGCGCAACTCTCAGGCGGGCAGCAGCAGCGCGTCGCGATCGCCCGCGCCCTGGCCATGGATCCGAAGCTGTTGCTGTTCGATGAGCCGACGAGCGCGCTCGACCCGGAGCTGGTCGGTGATGTGCTCGATGTGATGCGGGCGCTCGCCGCCGATGGCATGACGATGGTCGTGGTCACCCACGAGATCGGCTTCGCCCGCGGTGCCGCCGACGAGGTCGTGTTCATGGACGGCGGGGTCGTCGTGGAGAGCGGGCCGCCAGCGAGCGTGCTCGACCATCCGCAGAATCCGCGCACCAAGGCATTCCTCGACAGCGTCATGTAGCTCGGCGGACGCGCACGCCTGACCGGGGCCTACTCTGTAAGCAACGAAACCCTGGAGGAACAATGACCGTGTTGACCGCCGATTTGTACGACGAACGTGGCGACGAGCTGCAATCCGTGCCCCTGCAGTTTCAGACGATCGGCGGGCGGGCCCGGTTCAGCGGCCCGATTCGCACGGTCACCTGCTTCGAGGACAATGCGCTGCTCAAGTCGATCCTGTCCACGCCGGGAGACGGCGCCGTGCTCGTCATCGACGGGGGTGGTTCGCTGGGCTCAGCGCTCATGGGCGACATGATCGCCGACCTCGCCGTGGCGAACGGCTGGTCTGGCGCGATCATTAACGGCGCCGTGCGCGACCGGGTCGCCATCGGAGCCCTCGACCTCGGAGTCAAGGCCCTCGGCAGCAACCCCCGCAAGAGTTCCAAGACCGGTTCGGGGGTAGCGGATGCCGTCGTCGAGATCGCCGGCGTCGTCTTTACCCCCGGGCGCACGGTGTACTGCGACGAGGACGGCATTCTGGTCGAGCGCTGACCCCTTAAACGCGTGAAGCGCTGAGCGAATTCGCTCAGCGCTTCACGGAAAAAAGGGAATTACTGCAGAACGTCGTCGATGCTCACGACGATGAAGTTAGCGTCGAGGTCGACGTCGCGGTCATCGCCGTTGTCGAGGGTGACCTCAACCTCGTAGAGGTGGTCCCAGTCGTCATCGCGGTCGAAGTCGGTGACGCGACCGCTGCCGATCGCGGCGAGGGCTGCGGCCTCCGCGCTGGCACGGTCGCTGGCGGCCTGGTCGGCGGAGCTGGTGTCGGCCGTGGCACTCGGAGTGGTGATTGCGGAAGCGCTCGGGGCGGCGCTCGACGGGGATGAGTTGCTGTCGTCGGTGTCGTAATCGCCGACCCAAACCACGTCGAAGGCGTCGTTGAGCTCAACGTCGACGGTCGTGCCGTCGTCCAGACGCACCTCGAGGTCGTAGGCGCTTCCGCCGTCGTCGTTGCGGTCGGCGTTCGTCACGGTGCCGGGGCCGACCTCGGCCAGGGCGGCGTTGCTGGCGCGGTCGAGGGTCTCACCGGTGAGGGGGCCGTCGTTGTCGTTGTCGCTCACGGCGAGGGCAATGCCAGCGCCGCCGAGGAGCAGAACCACGCCAGCGGCGGTGGCGATGAGAATATTCTTCTTGTTCATGGTGCAGTGCCTTACCTCGGTGCCCCCAGAAGCCGGAGACCGAACGGCCGTGCCCAAGTTGCTGGGTTCAGCATAAGCGAAACAATGTACACCCCCTAATGTGCGGGGGCAAGCCATGGCCTATTCACTGGCCGCCGGTCAGGAGGCCCAATTCCCTGGCTGAAGCTGCCCGCCCGGCGGCAATAGAAACCGCTCAGCGGCCCGGTGAAGGGCCGCCGAGCGGCGCAAATCGGTGAGCGGTTACGCGGCGGGCGTGCTCGGGGTGTCGGTCGGGGCGACGGGTGCGGTGCCGTCGGTCGGCGGGGTGACGCTGGTGCCGGCATCCGCTCCCCGGGGGCCGCCGTGACCGCCGCCCATGCCGGGACCACCGATGCCGGGATCACCCATACCGCCGTCGATGCCATGGCCCGCCGAGGCCGTGGTGATCGACGTCGCATCGAGGCTCGTGTCATCGTCATTGACCGTTCCGGTGGCGCGAATTTCGGTGCCATCTTCGAGGTCGGCCGCAAGCCCGTCGCCGTACTCGGTGTCGTCGGTAACGTTGATCGTGCGCACGAACCCGTCGTTGTCGGTGATCGTGATGGTGTCGCCCGACACGGTCAGCACGGTGCCCGAGATGCTCGGACCGGAAGCGCCGAGGGCGGCCCTTCCGGTGGACGACCCCGGGCCGCCCTCAGAGTCGGAGCCACCGTGGCCGGGGCCATCGGAAATGCTGGAATTGTTCGACGCAAGCTCGGCGTTCGAACCGGAATTCGCGGCAATGCCGAAGCCGATTCCGGCGCCACCGAGGATGATGACCGCGGCAGCGATTCCGCCGATAGCGACCGGCTTGCGGTACCAGGCGCGGGGCTTCGGCGCGGCGGGATCGAAGGGCACGCTCGGGGTGGCGTAACCGGCTGAGGCTGCCGCGAACGGAACCGTCGCGTTCGCGTCGACCGGCGTTCCCGTTAGGGGAACGGTCGCGTTGGAGTCAAAGGGCAGGGTCTGCTGCGCGTCGTACGGCAGGTCCGACTGCGCGTCGAAGGCCTCGGTCGCGGCGGTATCGGTGCTGGACTGGGCAGTGTCTGTCTTCTTAGTGTCTGTCGTGTCCGCGCTGGTGTCCAAGGCGTCGGGCGTGGTGCGGGGCTCGACGGTGTCGTCGGCACCGTCGGCGGGATCGATGGGCTGGGAATCGTTGGTGCGGGTCATGCTGTCTCCTGACGAACTGAAGTGAGTGGGGATCTGTTTTCAGCTTCTGGCGCGAATCTGAAGACGAACTGAATCCCGCCCGACGCCGCCAAACGGTCAGCGGGCGCATAGCAAACGCCCAGCTTGGCCCCTCACTGTTAGACCGTGCCCACTGAACCTGCCCGCGTCCTCGTCGTCGAAGATGAAGACGTGCTGCGCAGCGCGATCGGCCAGGCCCTCACTCACGCCGGGTTTGTGGTCGATACCGCGCCGGACGGCACGAATTTCGCCGAACGCATTGCCCGTTTTCGACCGGATGCCGCGGTGCTCGACATTATGCTGCCCGGTGAAAACGGCCTGCACCTGGCCCAGCGGCTACGGGCGGCCGGCAACACCCCGGTGTTGTTCGTGACCGCCCGCGACGCGGTCGATGACCGGCTCGCCGCCTTTGAGGCCGGTGCCGACGACTACATCATGAAACCGTTCGTGCTGGCCGAGCTTGTTGCCCGCGTCACCGCCGTGCTCCGCCGCACCGGCCGCCTGGTCTCACCGACCATGCAGGTCGCCGACCTCGTCGTCGATGAGGAGGCCGCCACAGCCACCCGGGCCGGCCAGCTGATCGACCTCACCGCGACCGAACGACGCCTGCTCACCTACCTCGTGCACAACCGCGGCCGCACCCTCTCCAAAACCCAGATCCTCACCCAGGTCTGGGGCTACGACGACTACGACCCCAACCTGGTCGAGGCCTACGTGAGTACCCTGCGCCGCAAACTCGACGCCAACGGTCCGCGCCTCATCCACACCGTGCGCGGAA
The DNA here is from genome assembly GCF_004404045.1 of Cryobacterium sp. Hh11. Taxonomy (NCBI): domain Bacteria; kingdom Bacillati; phylum Actinomycetota; class Actinomycetes; order Micrococcales; family Microbacteriaceae; genus Cryobacterium; species Cryobacterium sp. Hh11. Next base: position 119,495 of record NZ_SOHF01000027.1, read on the forward strand.
TCGGCTACCGCCTCACGGGCTGACCGGCTCGTCTCGGCCAGCGGATGCCGTTTGCTCGCGACATCCGTTTATCTCCCGCTCCCATTAGAAAGCACCCCTCATGCGGACCACGTCCCTACGATTGCGAGTCGTCGCTGCTGTTCTGGCGATGCTCACGATTGTGCTGGTCACGGTCGGTATTCTGATCAACGTCGTGCTCGGCGGCCAGCTGCGGGCCGACCTGCAGCAGCGCCTGATCGACCGGGCCGGTTACGCGCAGATTCTGGCCGAGGAAGGTCTGGCGGCGCAGAGCCTGGCCAACCGGCTGACCGGCGATGACGTCACCGTGACCTACTCGGTCGGCGGCGACACCGTCTACGGCCGCACCGATCCCACTCCCCGCGGCGACCGCGGCCCTGGCGCTCCGCCGCACGCCGAGACCGTGCCCGGCGCCGTCGTCACCCAGAGTGGTGACCGCCTCTCGGTCACCCAGACCGTGGCCGGCGGAACCCTCACCCTCAGCTCGAGTGAGGCCGGCATCGACGCGGCCCTGGCCCAGCTGCGCACGATCGAGGTCGTCGCCGGTGCGCTCACGATTGTCGTTACCGGGCTGCTGCTGACCGGTGTGGTCGGGGTGGCGCTGCGACCACTGACCCGCATGACCGAGCTCGCGCTCGCCATCACCCAGGGCGGGCGCGGCGGCCGGCTGCGCCCGAGTAATCCGCGCACCGAGATCGGGCGCACCGCCGGCGCCTTCGACGACATGCTGCAGGCGCTCGAAACCGCCGAAAACACCTCTCGCCAGGCCGCGGCCGATGCGCAGGCCGCAGAAATCACGGCCCGTGATGCCGCGCAGGTCGCGGCTGCCGCCGAGGAACGGATGCGCCGGCTTCTCGCCGATGTCTCGCACGAACTGCGCACCCCGGTGGCCGGCCTGCAGGCCAGCGCTGAAACGCTGCTGCGCGACAATCCGGCCCGCGCTGAGCGCGAGAGCCTCACGGTCGGCATGATTCAGCAGACCCAGCGGGCTGCCCGACTGGTCGATGACCTGCTGCTGATGACCCGGCTGGACCAGGGCGATGAGGGCGCGGCCTTCGAACCGGTCGACCTGTCCGCGCTCACCCGCGACGTCGTTGCCGAGCAGCGGATGCTCGGGGCCAGCCGCGAATTCGACCTCGTGGTCGCGGCCGAGGTTTGGGTGAGCGGTGACGCCCAGCGCCTGGCGCAGATCGTGACCAACCTGCTCGGGAACGCGCGCACTGCGACCGAGCCGGGTGGCTGCATCCGTACCAGCCTGGCAATCGTTGATGGCACCGCCCGGCTGGAGGTCAACGACTCCGGCGCCGGCGTTCCCGCGCCAGACCGCGAGCGCATCTTCGAACGGTTCGTGCGCCTCGACCCGTCACGGGCCAGCAATCGCGGCGGCTCCGGCCTCGGCCTGTCGATCGCCCGGGCCCTCGCCCGCGCGCACGGCGGTACGCTCGAGTGCCTCGAACCGGTCGCGACGGGTGCGCGCTTCGCCCTGACGCTACCCCTGGCACGCGCCTAGCCCGCGACTATTCGCAGCCGGTTCCGTCACCGTCGCGGTCGAGGTGGCTGCCATAGCCGGGTTCGCCGGAGTGCACCGGCGCCGCGCCGGCCTCCCGAGCTGCGGTGCAGTTCTGAAAATAAACCTCGTCCGGCGTGACGACTGCAGGCTCACCGGTACTCGCGAGCTCGTCGGGGCAGTCCGAGAGGATGCGCGTCATCGCGTCGCGCTCGGCCGCGGTCACCCACAGCGCGTAGGTCGCCTTCACCGAGATTTGCCGGGCCACGTAGGTGCACCGGTAGCTTTTCAGCGGCGGCAGCCAGGTGGCCGCGTCGCCGTCTCCCTTGCGCGAATTGGTCACGCCGTCGACGGCGAGCAGATTGAGCGGATCGTTCGCCAACGCCACCCGCTGCTCCTGCGACAGTTGCTGAGCCCCGGTCTGCCAGGCATTCGACAGGGCAACGAGGTGGTCGATCTGCACGAGCGAGGAGGTCGCCTGGCCCCGCACAAAATCGATGGTCAGGCCCGTGAACGGCCCGACCAGGGTTCCGCTCTGCACCTCGCAGCCGCCCGCAATGACGAGCACGGTCAGGTCGCGGGCCAGGACGTCGTTGCGGGTGTCGCATCCGTTCTGGTCGACGTCTTGCCAGGCTGATCCGAAGCTTTCCGTGCGGTCATAGCCGGTTTTCGGCGCGCGACCCTTTACCGGCAGGGTTGCGAGCACGGAGAGGGCTGCGGAGTCGGACGTGGGCGCTGGCTGTGCGGTGGCCGGTTCGGCAGTGGCATGCGTTGATGGCGTCGCACTTGCGGAACTTCCGGTGTCGGCCAGATCCGGTGAAACGGATGTCCCCGCGAGCGACGTTCCCACCAGAATCGCCGCGAGGGCGGCCACGATCACCGCCGTGATCACGAAAGTCTTCTTCGGGCGACGGACGGCCATGGTGCTCCTTCTGGCCGCAAAGGCACGACCCCTCGAATATACGGCGTGCGCCGCGGCCGTCGGGTCAGGCCGCGGCATCCGTTTGATGAAAAAGGCACCCATTCTGGGGGTCTTCTTTCGGGGGCCGCACTGGCAGGATATAGAACCCGGCGAGGAGCACTCATGACTCACATACTCTCCACGCGGCGGCGTCTCGCGACGCCCCCGGAATTGCCCGAATCGAATCGCACCGGAGCGCTTCGATCAACACCCGGCCTGGCCTGGCTGCTCGATCGCGCCCCGCGCCGACCCGAACCCACGCCCACCGACCTGGCGCTGGCACGAGCCCGCAGCGAGCTGGCCGTCGACAGCTTTCTGGAGACGCTGCCCGAACATTGGGCGGCATTCACCTCGCCTGCCTTGACCGGCGACGGCCCAAGCGCGGCGCGGCTCATCGTCGGCCCCGGCGGCGTTTTTGCGCTGCACGCGCAGCTCTGCGACGGGCGGATCGCCTGGGTGTATCGCCAGACCGTGCACGTCGCGGGGCGTCGGGCCCCCGACCTGGCCACCGCCGAGGCTGGCGCGCAACGACTCACCACGCTGCTGCGCGGGCGGGTACCGCTGCGCACAGCGGTGCAGCCCGTCGTTGTCGTGCTCGGCGCCCGCGCGCTCTGGGCCCCGGGCCAAACTGGGCAGAGTTGGGCGGCGCCGGGTCGTCCTGCTCCGGTGGCGGTTCTCGGGGCGCGCGCTCTGGGCGACTGGCTGGCTTCCCGGCCGCAGGTGCTGCGTCCGATCGAACGCATGGAACTGGCCGCCGCCATCGATAACCCGCTGACCTGGGGCATCCGTCCGTCTATCCTGCCGCGGCCCGGTACCGTGCGGAATTAGCGCTTTTTGGGCCCGTTCCCCTTCGCGGAGAGCAGGCGCGCCCGCACCGAGAACGCGCCGCCGATCACGAGCGAAACGACGGCCGCCGGCAGAATGAAGTCGACGAACTGATTGCCCGAGATCAGGTTGCCCACCAGTAGCAGCACGGCCAGCCCGCTGAAACCGAGGCCCGCGATGGCGCAAACGTTGAAAGTCAGGTGTTTCACGGGGCAAATCCAATCGGTGGGGTGACTGTCAGGCTAGCCGACCTTGGCCTATTTAGTGGGGGAGGCGCCGGTCGGGGTCGTACCCCTATATTGACAAGCGGATGCTCCGCGCCAGCCTCGCGCGCCACTTCCTCAACCGGTCTGAGAATTACTCCGATTTGCTAACCAATGTCGCGCGCCGGCCGACTGTTACCCCTGAACGGGGACTCCTCGGCAACTGAATGGTATCGGGCGAAAGCCCGAGGTGAGGCGAGAACGTGATCAACGCAACGCTGGGCAATGGTGTGCACGCCGGCGACAGCGAGCCGGCGCCAGTGGTTTTGGCGGCGCCAGCCGTGTCGATGCTGCCCGGTTCTGACCCGTCACCGGCCACCGGGCGGTTCGCCGGGCAATCCCTCGTGGAAGAATTGTTGCGGCAACAGGAGGATCGGGCTCCGCGCTCCCGGCTAGCCCGCACCCTCGGTCGCTCCCCGCTCGATGCCAATGGCCTGGCCTGGTTGCGCGCGGCGCAGGCCGAGATGGTGGTGGGCGACATTCTCGCCCGGCTTCCAGAGGGCTACAGCGTCTTCCACTCCCTGCCCATTCGCAATACGGCGTTCTGGGTGGATCACCTCGTGGTCGGGCCCGGCGGAATTTTCGCGCTGAGTTCCAAAACACGCTGGGATCACGACCTGACCGGGTCGGTACGCACGATTCCGGTCGGCGATCACACCATGCCCTACCTGCGCGATGCGCGGTTCGAGTCGACTCAGATCACGGCACTGCTGGCCGGGGCAATGCCGGCAACGGCCGTGGTTCAGCCGATGATCGTGCTGGTCAACCCGCACAAAATTCGGCTCAATCGCAAGCCCGACGTCGTGACCGTCATCGATTCGCCCAGGCTGCGCCGGTGGTTGGTGGGGCGCCCGCGGCAATTTAGTGCGGAGCAGCAGGCTACCCTGACCGCGGTCATTGACGACCCGACCACGTGGCACACGCCGGTGCGAACGAGCGCGCCGGACCACCTGCACGCACGCTTCACCGCGCTCGAACAGGAGGTTTCGGCGGCCGGCGTCCGGCGCACTACGTTCACGGTTCTCGCCGCCGCCTTGGGCGCCAGCCTGCTGGCGATCGTGACGCTGCCCGTCATCGTCTCCGTCGTCGAGTACCTCGCCGCCCCCTAACCCGAATGCCGCGCGCCGTCCGCGGCTGGCCCTGCTGGCGCCGCGGACGGCATAACTCCTGCAAATTGTGGTCGGCCGCAAGCGGATGCGCCGAATTCCACCCAACTTTTCTGCCGCTCCTCCAAATTGCAGAAGTTGTGACCTGAAGCAGGGTGCGCTGGTGGCTAGATCAGCAAATCGGGACCACCGGCAGCCTGGTGTCCGGTGTTTTCGGGCCACCGCCTGCTCGATCGACCCAGAGATCCTGATTTAGCCACCATGACGGCGCAAGATTTAGGCGAGGCGCTCGAGAACGGTGCCCTCGCGCATCCGTTCGACGCGCACGACGTGGTCACGCAGGTCGCGCACGCCGCGCGGGATCGCGAGTTCGGCGACATCCTGCCCCTTGGTCGCGGCGTGCGACCGGGTCGGATGCTGATAGTCCGCGATCGACCGAAAGGTGTCGCGCCCGCGCGGCTCTTTGCTGTGCCGCTGAGCGAAGCCGGAGTTGATCGCGCTCAGCTCCATCTCGTCTTCGTGCGCCGCGACCAGGCTCTTGGTGCTCAGGGTGATCACGGTGTGGGCATCATCCCGATACGACCGGGCCTGCAGAAGTTCCTGCAGAAAGCGTGGCTGCAGGTGAAAGAACACCCGGTCGTTCAGCGCGGCGTACCACTCGGCGAGCGTCATATCGTCGAGGGCATCCTCCAGTGACGGCTCGTGAATCGCCTTTTGATGACGGATGACCGCGGTCCCGAATTCCGCATGCTCGAGCACGCGTGACTCACCGCGCCGCTTGCCCAGAATTGCCACCTGCGGCGCGCCCTGTTTGACTCCCCAGCGGGTCACGAGCGCGGATGGACTGAGCAGCCCGTGGCGCTCGATGGCTGGCCAACTGCCATCGGCGGCCACGTGGTAGAGCTCGGGGTACAGACGGATCAGATCGCGGGACAGCACAGTTCGAGAGTACTCGCCGCCCGTGCCGCCTCGGGTCGTCCGACTAGTTCAGCCAGCCAGGTCCAATGTCGCGAGCACCGTGCGTCCGCTCGCTGCCGCGCGCGGCGCCATGTCCACGAGCGCGATCTGGGCCAGTACGAGCTCATCGCCCGCGTGCACGCGCCGATGCTGCTTGACCGTGACGTGTGCCCGAAACTCCGGTCCCGAGAAGGCCGGCTCGTTCGGGGCTGTGGCCAACGGGAGCAGCGCTTCGACCAGCCGGTCGTGCAGTCTCGTCAGCGAAGCGTTGTCGTCAATGAGTGTCACCGGAATATCGTGTCGGCGGCCAAACAGGGCGTCCGGCCCGACTGCCACCGTGAGTGCCGGGAACCCGGCCATCGTCGCGGCAATGACCTGCGCAATCTCGCTGGGCGCAGCATCCGTTTTGAAGGGAGCGAGCACGGTAATGTGCAGCGGCCAACTCCCGACGGTGAAGCTCTCGCCGGTCTGCAGCGGCGTCAGCGGCAGAACGACAACGAGGCGGGGCATGCGCCGAGTCTAGACGGCGCCGGACTGCCCGACCTGCCGCGCAGAACAGCGGAGATTTTCGTCAGAATCGACTTAACACGCCAGCTGTCGGCACTGAGGCCAATATTCTCCGCAGCCGTGCACGCGCCCCATGCAGAACGGCCGCGACGCCCCACGAATCCGCGCATCACCGGCCCCGACGAGTCGGCAATATCGCGCGACCCGCCGCAGGGCGTAGCCGACCCGCTCCTGGAGCGGTACAACTGAATCATGACGAGTTCACCTCTGATTCTGGGCCCGATGATGCGCTACGTCGATAATGTCTCGGCGAGCATCTGGTTCGAGACTCGGGATGCCGGTCGGATCGTGGTCACCGCGGCTGGTCGTTCCTGGGCGGCGCGTACCTTCGCCGTGCATGCACACCACTACGCCCTCGTGCACGTCGACGGCCTGCACCCCAACACGACCCTGCCGTACACGGTGGAGTTCGAAGGACGTCCGGTCTGGCCCGATTCGAAGTCCTCGTATCCGGCGGCGGTCATCGCGACGCTCGGCGGCGGGCATCCGCTTCGGATGTCGTTTGGATCCTGCCGCACCAGTGTTCCCCATGACGAGGACGGCAACCGAACGCACGGCGTTGACGCTCTGCGGGCCTGCGCTCTGCGCCTGGCCTCGCCCGACAACGACGTGCCGCGCCCAGATCTGATCCTCTTTCTGGGCGATCAGGTTTATGCCGACCTGACAACCGAGGAGATGCAAAAGTTCATCAGGGCGCGGCGTGATATCACGAAGCCTCCCGGCAAAGAGCTCGCCGATTATGAGGAATACGCGCACCTCTATCGCCTGGCCTGGTCGGACGAAGCTAACCGCTGGCTGCTCTCCACAGTGCCGACCGCGATGATTTTCGACGACCACGACATTCGCGACGACTGGAATACCTCGCAGAGCTGGAAGCGCCAGATGGAGGCGACGTCGTGGTGGCGGGGCAGGATCATCGCGGGGCTGGCCTCCTACTGGGTGTATCAGCATCTCGGCAATATGTCACCCGCCGAACGAGCCGACGATGACATCTGGCGCCTGATCGCTGCCCACGATGGCCCGGATGAACTCGACCTGAGCGTCGCACTCGACGCATTTGCCGAACGGTGTGACCAGCAGCCCACCAGCTACCGATGGAGTTATTGCCGAGACATCAGCGATGTTCGGCTGATCGTGGTGGACTCCCGCGCAGCCCGCGAACTCGACCCGGCCCGGCGGGCACTTCTGGACGAAGACGAGATCGCCTGGCTCGATGAGCGGATGCGAGGCGGCTTCCGCCACCTTTTGATCGGCACCTCGCTGCCGTTTCTGCTTCCGCCCGGCCTCCACCACCTGGAATCCTGGGACGAAGCCATTTCCGAAGGAGCCTGGGGCAAGCCGGCCGCGCGGGTCGGCGAACGGCTGCGTCAGCTGGTCGACCTGGAGCATTGGGGCGCCTTCCAGCGCAGCTTCCGCGAGGTGGCACGGATGGCTACCGAGGTGGCCGACGGCCAACGCGGGATGGCGCCCGATACGGTGACGTTCCTGTCGGGCGACGTGCACTACTCCACCGTCTCCGAGGTCGGGCGAACCTCGGGGAGCCGCATCGTGCAGGCCGTCTGCTCACCGATTCGTAATCCGCTCCCCATATTCATGCGATCGTTCTCCGCCGTACTCACCTATGGCATCGCCACGCGACTGAGTGCCCGGCTGGCTCGTTCCGCTGGAGTCGCGTCGCCGCCGTTCGGCTGGGCGGGCATCAAGGGGCCCTGGTTCGACAACTGTCTGGCGAGCCTCGACGACACCTCCGCCGGCCTCACCATTCGGTGGGAGAAGGGAGTCGTCCGGGCCGGTGACCATCGGCATCCGCTGGTGGAGAATGTGGCAACAGTCGTCCTGGAACCCCGGACGCAGTGAGACGGCCCGCGTCTTAGTCCGGCGATACCCCGACTGTCAGGAGCAACTGGGGCTGGGACTGCTCGACCCAAGTACCCAATACCGTGGCGGCATCCGTTGCGAGGGCCCCCGAAGATGTGCCGTCGAGTACCCGCACGACGGTCACGCGCAGGGCGCCCGCCGTTGCGATCGTGGTGCCCGCCGTAGAGACGGTGTCGATGGTCGCAGCACGCTCCGGAACGGGGGTTCCGGGGGTGCCGCTGCCGCGCACGGTAGCGGTCGGTGCGACCGGAATGAGTTCACCGTTCCCTTGCGTGAATTGGTCGGCCTGCTGCCCGCCGGTCAGGGCTGCGGCAGCGACCACCGCCAGATAGACCGGGTCGCCGGTGGCGTCGTAGACCCAGCGGTCACCGAGCACGGAGTGGGACATGGTGCCGACGAGCTCATTCTTGCCGCCCTCGAGTGGCGCGCCGCGATAGGTCAGCGGAATCTGCAGCAGCGGCCCGGTACCAAAGCGGACCAGGATGGTTTCGATGCCGACACCTCCATCAGGATCGTCGAAGCGGAAGGATGCGACGCGCTCCACCTCGGCCCCAACGTCGCCCACAAACCACGTTTGCGTCGGAGCCCACGCGGCGATGAGCTCAGACTTGGAGGGCCGCAGGACGGCGTCGTAGAGAAGTGCCATAGCTTCGATCGTAGGGGTCGTGGCGTAACCCGCACCAGCTAAGCCCTTTTCGGGTGGCCTCGGAGAGCGCGTGCGCTCGAAAGCTGCTCGAGCGCACGGCAGGCCAGCCGCGTGCGCCAGCAGCTTTCGGCCGCACAATGCCTCCAGAACAGATGCTCGCGCCGACTTCAAATGCGGATCAGGGCACCAGCACGATCTTGCCGACGTGAGTGGATGCTTCCAGCCGCCGGTGCGCATCCGCTGCACTCGCAAACGAAAACCGGCCGTCGATCACCGGTCGGAACTCGCCCGATGCGATCCACGGCCAGACCGCCGACTCCAGGGAACGCAGAATGGCGACCTTTTCGGCCAAGGGCCGCGACCGCAGGGTGGTGCCCCAATAGCGGGCGCGCTTCTGCATGAGGCGAAACGGGTCGAACGTGGCCGGTTGGCCGCCCTGGTTGGCGAGCACCATGATGCGCCCGTTCACCGCGACCGCCTCGATATTGCGCGCCGCATAGTCACCGCCCATGATGTCGAGGATCACGTCGGCGCCGTGCCCGTCGGTGGCGGTGTTGATCTCGGCGACGAAATCCTGCTCGTGGTAGTTGATCAGAATCTGTGCTCCGAGGCTCGCGCACGCGGCGAGTTTCTCGGCGGATCCGGCCGTCACGGCCACACGGGCGTCCATGAGTCGGGCGAGCTGGATGGCGGTCGTGCCGATTCCGCTCCCGCCGCCGTGCACGAGCAGCGTCTCGCCGGGCGCGAGTTCAGCGCTCATGAACACGTTCGACCAGACCGTGGCGAGGGCTTCAGGCAGGGCCGCGGCGTCGATGAGGTCCATCGACAGTGGAACCAGCAGTGCCAGATCTTCGTGCACCACGGCTTCGGTGGCATAGCCGCCGCCGGCGAGCAGCGCACACACCCGGTCGCCGACACCGAACCGAGTCACGTCCTCGCCCACCTCGATGACCAGACCAGACACCTCCAGCCCCGGCCACTGCGGCGCGTCGGCCGGCGAGGGGTAGTGCCCCTGCCGTTGCATGATATCCGCACGGTTCACACCTGCCGCAGCCACCGCCAAACGGATGTCGTGGGCCCCGACAACGAGATCGGGCGCCGTCGTCAGGGTGAGAGCTTCAGGACCACCGGGAGAGTTCACGATAATTGCGCGCATGCTCGCAGCCTACGCGTGGGGTACGACACGACCAACGGCGCAGAGGTGTCGGGCGGGCATCCGCTTCACCGATGCTTCGCCCCTATCGGGACGGCAGAACTCGGCGCATCATGGAATTGCGGCTCACGACTCTGACCGCTGAACAGGAGATTCTCATGCGTGCGACCGTTCTGCCCCCCATTGACCGCTGGTGGCCGCACCTTGACATCGACTTCAAGCACGAGATCCTGGCGAACCTGGATGCCCCCTTGAGCACGGAGGCGTTGGCCGAAGTGGCCCGCTTGTGTGACGCGACTATCGAGCCAGGCCCGGCCGCCCTCTCCGATAGTGAGAAGGAATACATTCGCACCCAGATCGAAGTCGTCGACTGACGAAGACTCGAACTACCCGTGCCTCACTGCGTGAGCGGTGGCGGCGCGCCCGGCCCGAATGATCAGCACGATCAAAGCGAGCAGGCTGGCGGCGCTGACGACGTAGAGGAGCATGCCCCAGGGCGCGTGGTCCGCGCCCGAGACTAAAAAGGTGTCAGCGAGCGACATGCCAGGCCCGAAGCCCGCGAAAAAGTGTCCGGGAGCCGCGAAGATCAGCAGCACGAGGTAGGCCGCGACCACCGGCTCGACCCGGCTGTTCATCCGTACGATCGTCACCAGCAGAACGACGGTGGCGAGCACGATTCCGCTCGCGCCCCAGGCGAGAACCCAGTTCGCGGTGAGCGACTCATCCGCGCGCGCCATCGCAGCGCGGATCTGCCCGAGCGTGGCGCCCGGAACTGCCGCTAACGGATTCCACACCAGAATCTGCAGGGCGCCCACAATCGCGTAGGCGGCCAGGGCCGCGAAGCCCGCGGCGGCCGCCACGACGGCGCGGCGCGGTCGCGGTTTCTCGGTGTTCTCCATGCCGCCAGCGTACCGATCATTCGGGCGCGGCCCGACCCTCCGAAGTCGGTGACGAACGGTGACCCTGCTTTGGCCGGATCAGCGCCGGAAGGCGAGTGCCGCGGCCCGATCGGCCTGCACATTTGCCCGGTGAAGTTCCTGATGGCCGGCCAGTTCAGGGCGACGGCGAATAATCAGCCAGACGACGCCGAGCCCGATGAACCACACCGGCGTCACGAGCAGCGCCTGCAGGGTGTCGGCCTTCTGGGTGAGCGCCCAGATCAGGAAGACGAAGAACGCGAGCAGGACATAACACATGTAGACGCCGCCGGGCATTTTGAACTTGGAGGCCGCGTGCAGTGCCGGGCGACGCTTGCGGAACACGATGTAGCTCACCACGATGATGGACCACACGAAGATGAACAGTACCGATGCCATGGTCGTCACCACGGTGAACACGGCGATGATCGACGAGCTCGCATACAGCAGAACAGCGGATACGAGCAAAAACATGCAGGAGAACAACAGCGCGTTGGCCGGCACCCGGTGGCGGCTCAGGCGTTGAAAACGCCCCGGTGCCGTACCCTCGACCGACAGCCCGAAGAGCATTCTCGATGTGGAATACAGCCCGGAATTCGCGGAGGATGTCGCGCTCGTGAGCACGACGAAATTGATCACGGCTGCGGCCGCGCCGAGCCCCGCGAGGGCGAACATCGCCACGAACGGGCTCACATCGGCGGTGACCTCACGCCACGGAGTGACCGCCATGATTACGATCAGGGCCAGCACGTAGAACAGCATGATGCGAATGGGGATCGAGTTGATGGCCTTGGGAAGGTTCTTCTCCGGGTGCTGCGCTTCGGCGGCCGTCGTGCCCACGAGCTCGACCCCAAGGAACGCAAACACGGAGAGCTGGAAGCCGGCGATGAACCCCATCGGGCCGGTCGGAAACATCCCGCCGTCGTTCCACAGATTCGTGAGGCTTGCCGGGGAGCCGCCGGGGGACTGGAACTTCGTGAACACCATCACGAGCCCCACGATGATGAGCGTGACGATCGCGACGATCTTGATCAGCGCGAACCAGAACTCGGTCTCGCCGAACGCCTTGACACTCGTGAGGTTGAAGCCCAGCAAGACCAAAACCGCTGCGAGCGCCGGAATCCACAGCGGCAGATCGGGCCACCAGAAGCTCGTATACAACGCGATCGCGATCAGCTCGGCGATGGCGGTCACGATCCAGCAAAGCCAGTACGTCCAGCTCGTGAAGAAGCCGGCCCACGGCCCGAGCAGGTCACCAGCGAAGTCGCTGAATGACTTGTAATCGAGGTTGGAGAGCAACAACTCGCCCATGGCCCGCATGACGAAGAACAGCATGAAGCCGATGATCATATAGACGAAGATCACGGACGGCCCCGCGAGGGAGATGGTCTTGCCGGAGCCCATGAACAGGCCCGTTCCAATTGCACCGCCGATGGCGATCAGCTGGATATGACGGTTCGAGAGCGATCGGGCCAGGTGTGGCTGCGCGTTCGGCGCTGGGCGGGTGCTGGTTTTCAATTGCGACATCGGAGTTACTTCCTTGTAGTCCAGAGCGATTGGCGACGTAGTAGAACGCGGGAAACTGATGCCGGGAGCTGGCGTAGTCAGCTGGCCCTCGGCATCCGTTACCCGGCGTTACTAGACGAGGGCGAGGTCGGTCTCGACGATGAGGTCGGTCCAGTCCGCGAGCGGCAGGTCGAGGGCGACGCTCACCGAGCGGTTCGTGATCTTTCCGGCGGCGATGTTCAGACCGCCGGCGAGGGCGGCGTCCCGCTCGAACGCGGCGCGCACGCCCCGGTCGGCGATTGACAGAGCGTAGGGCAGGGTGACGTTCGTGAGTGCAAGGGTCGAGGTCTGCGGAACGGCGCCGGGCATGTTGGCGACGCAATAGAAGATCGAGCCGTGCACGGGGAAAGTGGGGTCCTCGTGGGTGGTGGCGTGGGTGCCTTCGAAGCAGCCGCCCTGGTCCACCGCAATGTCGACGAGCACCGAGCCCCGCTTCATGCGCGACACGAGCTCGTTGGTGACGAGCTTTGGGGCCTTGGCGCCCGGGATCAGCACGGAGCCGATTACGAGGTCGGCCTCGGTCAGCGAGCGGTCGATCTCGTAGGCGTTGGAGGCGATGGTCTTGAGACGTCCGGCGTACAGGGCGTCGAGTTCGCGCAGGCGGTCGATGTTGATGTCGAGGATGGTGACGTCCGCGCCCATGCCGAGGGCCATGGCAGCGGCGTTGGAGCCTGCGACTCCGGCGCCGATGACGGTTACCTTGGCGGAGCGCACTCCGGGTACGCCGCCCATCAGCATGCCGGGGCCGCCGCCGGGGCGGGTCATCGATGCGGCGCCGACCTGAACGGCCAGGCGTCCGGCGACCTCGCTCATCGGGGCGAGCAGGGGCAGCGTGCGGTCGGCCTTCTGCACGGTCTCGTAGGCGATGGCTGTGACGCCCGCCTCGAGCAGGGCAGCGGCGAGGGCAGGCTCGGCGGCGAGGTGCAGGTAAGTGAAGAGGATCAGGCCCTCACGAAAATACGCGTACTCGGCGGTGACCGGCTCTTTCACCTTGAGGATCATGTCGGCGCTTGCCCACACCTCGAAGGCGCTCGGGGCGATCACGGCACCGGCAGCCATGTAGTCGGCGTCGGCGAAGCCGGAGGCGATACCGGCGCCAGCCTGCACCAGCACGGTGTGGCCGTGCAGCTTGGCTTCGTGCACTCCGGCGGCGGTGATGGCCACACGGAATTCGTTGTTCTTAACTTCGGTGGGAACACCAATGATCATGGGGAACTCCTGTTCCTGGTAGACGCAGGCCGATCGACTTTGGTCGGCGTAAGAACGATAAGCCCGGGTTTTCGCGGCTCTCCCGGCGGGGCGGCCGGGCAGCGGATGCCGTGGGCTGGCCCTCGCACACCTCACCACTCCAAATTTGCCGCCTTTACAGGGGTTCTTCGCTGTCGACGCCGGGGTCCGATGTGTCCCACTCGGCAGACACCCCGCGGCCGACTCGACATTTGTAGCGTCACGGCTCGTTGATTGTCGCCAGGCGTCCACACGGCTCCGTAGGATTGAAGCTATGACAGCGGCCGATATCGACCAGGCGGTAGTTATTATCGCTGCCCATCTGGGCCGTGCTCTCTCGCTCGAAGACCTCGACGGCGGGCTGCTTGCGTATAGTGCGCATCGGCCTACGGCTGACCGCGTGCGCACGAATTTTCTGCTGAGCAAGCTGGTTCCGCCCGACGTCAGCGCCTGGCAGCTGAGCCACGGTATCGCAACGGCGGTAAAACCGGTTCCCGTTCCGGCCAATGCCGATCTCGGAATGTTGGGCCGCGTGTGCGTGCCGCTGCTGGCGCGTGGATTCCGGGTGGGTTATCTGTGGGTCCTCCAGCTCGACGACGAGCAGACGCCGGAGTCCATTCTGCGTGAGTTGGGCATCATTCGCCCGGAGCTGGATGCCCTCGCGGAGATGCTTCTCAACCGCTCGAGCGCGGATTCTAACGGGCGTCTCGCCAGCGAAGGGCAATTTCTCGCCGCCTGTTTGGCCGACCGCGACGCCGTGGTGGCGGTGGGCGGTTGGCCATGCTTGCACGGGCGCGGACCCTGGCGTCTCGCCACGCTGCTGGAGCGCGGTGACAACGTTCAGCGCAACCCTGCCGAGAGTGGTCTGCTGCACCGGCTCTCCGCACTTCACTCCACTCTCGGCATTGACACCGTGCTGTTCTCAGCCGGCACCGAAATGCATGCCGTGCTGCTGCTGCACGACGAGATCGACGGCTTCGATCAGTCCGAGGTTCTGAGACGGTTCGAGCTCGAAGTCGCGCGCCGTGGGGGGCAGGTGGCGGCGCCCGCTCTGCTTGGGCTGAGCGAACCCTTCACCGACCTGCGCGGGCTGCCGGGCGCCTACGCCGAGGCGCGGAGCGCCGTGCAGGCGGCCCGGGTGGATGCCCAACTCGGCAGGGTCGTCTCGTTTCGCGCTCTGGGGGTCTACCAATTTCTGGCCGTTGTGGGTCGAGAGGTGTCGGCGTTCGAGTCATCGCTGTTCTCCGAGTTGCGGGATCTCGACCGGAACGGGGAACTGCTGCCCGTGCTCGAGCTGCTCTACGACAAGGACGGTTCCGTGGCCGAGGTCGCCGAGCACCTGCACCTGCATCGAACCAGTGTGTACAACAGGCTGGGGCGCATCCGTTCTCTGCTGGGTGTTGACCCACTGGGTGGGCATGCTCGTCTGGAGCTGCACCTGGCCCTCAAAGCCGCCCGCTGGGCTGGCCGGCCCCGCTTGTAGCGATGGGGATGCCGTCGCAGCAATCGGCCGCAGCCGGCATCCGCTTGAAGGCTGGCCCGAATCAACCGGTCTTTACCGTGCGGGCGGCAGCGCCACGCGCGGACCGAATGATCAGCACGATCAGGGCGACCAGGGCTGCGGCACTGACCAGGTAGAGGGCGACGCCCCACGGGGCGTGATCTCCGCCCGAAACCATGAACGTGTCGGCGATTGACATGCCGGGTTCGAAGGCCACGACCAGGTGTCCGGGAGCCGCGAATACAAGCAGTGCGAGGTCGGTCGCGACCACCGGACCGACCTGACTGGTCTGGCGAACGATAGCCACGAGCAGAACCACGACGGCCTGCAGTATCCCAATCGCACCCCAAGTGAGAACACAGTCTGCGGAGAGCGATTCATTGGCGCGGGCCATATCCGCCCGGATCTGCCCGAGCGTTGTGCCCGGCACAGCGGCCAGCGGGTTCCGCACCAGAATCTACAGCGCCCCGATGATCGCGTAAAACGCCACGGCCGCGAAACCCGCAGCTGCAGCCACGCCGGCGCGGCACGGTTGGCTCTTCTGGGTGTTGCCCATGGTTCAAACGTTCCGATGATCCGTCCGCGGGCCAGAGCGGCTGCCGGCTGGCGGAGATGGAGCCTTGACATCGCATCCTCGCGGGATAGAGTAGGTACATTGTGTACGTACATATCATCCGTGGGCATCGTCGCCCCTAGCTAAGGAAATTCGCCATGGTAGCCGAATTCAAAATTGTCAGCCGAGTGCCCCTGTTCGACGGCATGAACCGCATTCCCGGTGGGCTGATGCTCATCCCCCTCATTCTTGGCTCCGTCGTGGGCACTTTCTTCCCCGGCTTCCTCGGGCTGGGCAACTTCACCACAGCACTCTTCCAGGCCAGCGCGCTTCCGCTGATCGGCCTGCTCATCTTCGCGACGGGCA
Organism: Cryobacterium sp. Hh11; assembly: GCF_004404045.1. Taxonomy (NCBI): domain Bacteria; kingdom Bacillati; phylum Actinomycetota; class Actinomycetes; order Micrococcales; family Microbacteriaceae; genus Cryobacterium; species Cryobacterium sp. Hh11. The sequence goes on from NZ_SOHF01000027.1 coordinate 135,506, forward strand.
TGCAGATCACCCTTAAGACTTCCGGTCCGGTGCTGGCCACAGCCGGCGTACTGCTGCTGTGCAAATCAATCCTCCCGGCCACGGTTGTCGTGATCCTGGCCCAGATCGTGGGCCTCGACGGAATTCTCGGAGTCTCGATCCTGGCCCTGCTGGTAACCATGGACAACAGCAACGGCGGACTCTGGCTTGCATTCACCGGTCGCTATGGTGACGCCCGCGACCGTGGCGCGTACATGGCCTCCGCTATCAACGATGGCCCCTTCTTCTCCATGCTCTTTCTCGGCGTCGCTGGCCTGGCCAACATTCCCTTCCAGCTGCTTCTTGCCGCCATCATCCCGCTGTTGATCGGTGTTTTAGTGGGTAACCTCGACCAAAAGTGGACCGAGGTCATGCGCCCGATCCCCAACATGATCATCCCCTTCTTCGCCTTCGCGCTCGGCACCGGTATCAACCTGCAGAATGTGCTCTCTGGCGGACTGTCCGGCATCATTGTGGGGATCGTCGCCACACTCTTCACCGGCACGCTCGCCTACCTCGGTTACCGCTTTATTTTGCGCCGCGGCAACAAGTCCGGCATCGGCATCGCCTCGGCAACTACCGCCGGAAATGCCATCGCCACCCCCGCCATCATCGCCCTCGCCGACCCCACCTTCGCGCCCTACGTCGAGGTTGCCACCGCCCAGATTGCCTCGGCCGTTCTGGTGACGGCAGTGTTTGCGCCACTGCTGGCCACCTGGGTGCTCAAGCGGGAAGGCGGCCTGGTCGCCAAGGAGCCGGATGCCGAGTCGGCCAACGATAATGTTCCGGTGCGCGCGGTCGAGCACTCGTGACCGTCATTGTGCCGCACCAGCAGGCCACGGCCACATCCGAGGGCCACATCGCCGTCGGTATCGTGGCAGATGATCTCACCGGTGGCGGTGACTCCGCTGTGCAATTCGCGCGCGACGGATGGCGCACCCGGCTTACGCTGACAGCGCCCGACAACGAAACCCTCAGCCACGCATCCGTTCTCGCCGTGGTCTCCGACGCCCGCGCCCAGCCCGATTCGCTGGCCCGCACGAGCACGGCCCAGGCCGTCGCCGCGCTCGGCGACGCCGGCGTGAACCGGTTGCTGCTCAAGATCGACTCGACGATGCGCGGCTCAGCCCACGCGCAGATTCTCGGCGCGCTCGAGGCCTGGAGGCGCTGGCATCCCTCGGCCTTCGCCGTGGTTTGTCCCGCCTATCCGGCGATGGGGCGCACGGTACAGAGCGGGCGCGTGCTCGTCAATGGGCAGGGAGTCGAGACAACGGCCGTGGGTATCGACCCGGTTACGCCCATCACGACGAATCTTCTTGCTGAGCTCGTGCCCGGAAGTAGGCACGTCACGCTTAGAAATGGGAGTACTGCTGAGCACGTAGAACAGTTGCGCAGCGCCGCCCAAAACTCAACCCGCGTGGTCACCGTCGATGCCTCCACGGATGCCGATTTGCTGGCACTCGCCCAAGCTGTGGCTCAACTCGGAGCCGAGGCCGTCCCTGCCGGGAGCGCTGGCCTCGCTGTCGCGCTGTCCCACGTCTGGGGCAGCGACCAGGACATCTCCACCGAATTAAACCTGGCGCGAGCTGAACGCGTGATCGTCGTGGTCAGTTCTTTGCACGATATGTCCCGGTCCCAATACGACCACCTCGTCGACGGCACCTTGTCCACGCACGTGCGCACGTTCACTCCGAGCCTTGACAGGCTGATGGAGCCCGGCGCGATCGGTGGCTGGATCGCCGAGCAGATCGCTGCGCAACCGGACCTTCCCGCTATCGTTATCGTTGCGACTCCGTCGGAGCGACCACCCGCATCCGCTGCCCATACAGGACCGCAGACCGAGACCGCGGCCGAGACAATCGCCGACGGGTTGGCGACCATCACTGCCGCTCTATTTGCGCACCGTTCCGTGGGCGCCCTGGTGCTCATGGGCGGCGAGGGGGCGCGTGCCGTGCTGAATCGATTCGGCGCCAGCGCCATCCTGGTGACGGATGCGATTCGCGAGGGTATCCCGGTGGGCCTGATCGAAGGCGGCTCCGCCGACGGTCTCACTGTTGTCACGAAGGCCGGCGGCTTCGGAGTCACCTCGTCGATATCCGACATTCTTCCCGAACTCTTGGCGGACCAGGCGCTCCGCCGCTCAGCCAACCCGAACACAGGAGTAGACCTATGACCCTTCCCATCCTTGCCGTCACCATTGGAGACGTGGCCGGAATTGGCCCCGAGATCACGGCGAAGTCGCTGCTCGGTCACGATGACGTACGCACCCGTTGCGTGCCCGTCGTAATCGGTGACGAGGCGGCGATGCGCCGGGGTGTGCTCGACGTGGGCGGCGACCCGGCGGCGATTCGCGTGATCACGAGTGTGGCCGACGCCCGCAACGAGCCCGGAACGATCGAGCTGCTGCAGACCGGCCCGTCACTCGACCACGTAGAGCAGGGCGTGCTGAGCGCGGCGGCCGGCGACGCGTCCTACCGCTTCGTGGTGGAGGCCTGCCGGCTCGCTCGCGCCGGCGAGGTGCAGGGAATCGTGACGGCGCCGCTGAACAAGGCCGCGATGCACGCCGGCGGGCACAACTGGCCCGGCCACACCGAGTTGCTCGCCCACGAGTTCGGTGTGAAGAACTTCTCCCTGGTGCTCTCGGCTGGCGACCTCTATTTCTTTCACCTCACGACGCACGTATCCATGCGCCAGGCGATCGAGAACATTACGGTCGAGCGCACCCTGAACGTACTCGAACTGGCCGGCGCCTTCGCTAAGTCCATGGGTAAGCCCGATGAACTGATCGGACTTGCCGGTCTCAACCCGCATGCGGGCGAAAATCGCCTCTTCGGAGATGAAGACGCCGATATCCTGGCCCCGGCCGTGGCTGCGGCCCGAGCCCGTGGACTGAACGTCGTGGGCCCGCTGCCCGGCGATGCGCTGATCCCGGCGGCCGTGCGCGGCAAGTATAAACTCGCCGTGGTCTGCTACCACGACCAAGGTCACGCACCATTCAAAGCCGTCTACGGCGATGACGGCGTGAACATCACGGTGGGGCTGCCGGTCGTGCGCGTCTCGGTCGACCACGGTACCGCCTTCGACATCGCCGGGCAAGGAATCGCCCGCGAAGCCAGCCTCGTACTCTCGCTTGAGCGTGCCGCGACACTCGCACCCGGGTGGGACCACGTATGGCGGACCGCGCAAGCGGCCTGAGTGTCGTGCTCGGGCAAGCGGCTGCTGCTGCTTCGCCCGTCGAGCTGGCCGGGGCCCGGCGCGCCCCGGCCTACGATGGGGTGATGTGGCTAGATGAGGTGCCCGCCAGCGCGGTCGATTCCGCGAACGGAACACCGCTGCACAGCCAGGTGGGGGCGGTCATTCGTTCCCACATCGTGGATGGCGCATTGCCGCCCGGGTCGCAGCTGCCGACCGAGGCGGAACTTCAGGAGCGATTCTCCGTTTCCCGTTCGGTCGTGCGCCAAGCGCTGGCCGCCCTCAGCGCCGAAGGTCTCGTGCAACGCGGTCGCGGGCGTGGCAGCGTGGTGTCGCCGCGCGGCGAACACCATCGGCTCGTACAGCGCATGTCGGGATTGTCGACCCAGATTTCGGCCGAGGGTGCCGACGTGTTCACCGCCGTGCTCGCGCTCGGCCCCGAGCAGAACGCCGCAGCATCGGCGGCGCTCGGCGGGTCGACCGTTGTGGGTATCCGGCGCCTGAGATCCGCCGGCACCGGCCCCCTCGCTGTCATTCACACCTGGCTGCCGCTTTCGATCGGTGCCGACCTCACTATCTCCGAGCTGACGGATGCCTCGTTGCACGCGGTCCTTCGCTCTCGCCTGGGCGTGTCGATCGTCTCCGGGCGCCGTCAGGTGCGCGCTGTGGCTGCCACCACAGGTCTAGCGCGGCTGTTGGAGATCAGCGTGGGGGAGCCGTTGTTGCTGCTCGAAGGCACGAGCCTGGACGAGAACGGGCTTCCGATCGAGATGTTCTCGACGTGGCACCGTGCCGACCGCGTGGTTTTCGACCTCGACGTCGTCGGTACCGAGCTGCAGAACCCCGACCTGGAACGGGATGCCTCGCGGGACTCGGCGCGGATGTCGGAGGTAACTGGCAACCAGCGCACCCACGCCCAGCTCGTTGCGAGGGCCGCTCAACTGGCCCGCGAACTCGGCGAACTTGCTGCGGAACTGGCTCTGAACGATTGATCAGGGGCGTTGCACGCGACGCTAACGCCTGCTGCCTCCCGCTCTGGAAGCGTGTAGGTGACAGCGGCGTCGGAGAAGTCGCTCGAATGCATACAAACGCATAGAGCACGCGTGGACTCTCTTTATAGCGAGATAGTTTCCCGCCGCCGCGTGGTTTGCGCGGTCGCACCACGCTTCGGCGTGAGGCAACGCGGCCTACGTGGCCAGCAAGCACGCGCTCGTCGGCCTGACCAAGGTTGCGGCCCGCGAATATTCGGCACGGAACGTGCGCACTAACGCCGTCGGCCCTGGCTTCATCGACACCCCGCTGGTGCGTTCCTCGCTCAGCGCCGAAGCGATCACGGCTCTCGAAGCCCAGCACGCGACGGGCCGCCTCGGCACCAGCGCCGAGGTTGCCGCGCTTGTTCTGTTCCTGCTGAGCGACGCCGCGTCGTTCATCACCGGCAGCTACCACCTGGTCGACGGCGGGTACTCCGCGCACTAACCGCATTCATCAAGCGGATGCCGCCAGTAAGTGGCGGCATCCGTTGTTAGCCTGCTGCACTTCACGAGAAGACTTCGGGGAAGCATAGAATGCCCGAGGCAGATTATGATTCTCGCCCCTAAATCCTGAAATCGATGCCGGTGGATGCCGAAGTGCGCTGTTCCGCCGCCCTTGATGCCTTGGGACTCCGTGCACCCGGCTTGCACCTATGGTGTGATTCTCGCGGCAACGCCGTCGGCGGCGCGGCGGAGCCGGGGGTCGCCGTCGTGCGCCCAACGCGCGAGGGCCGCATCCGCTCTCAAACGACTCGTCCCGCTCAGCCCCTGCACGAGCGGGAGCACGACGTCGTTGGTGAGCGGATCGACCAGCTCCCGCAGGACCGCGCCGCGTAGAAACCCCTCGATGCGGGTGAGGTCGGTGTTGTCGAGCCGGGTCACGTTGGCTTGCAGCAGCACGATCGCGGCGAGGCGGCGCTCGAAAACCGGAACCTTCCAAAGTTCAGAGCTCAGCGCCGTTACGTCGTCGTGCGTCATGTTCTTGTACCGGCGGGCCAGATCGCGGATGGTGCCGCGCACGGCACCGACTGAGGCGCCGTAGAACTCGAGCTCGTTTCCGAACCGAGCCTGCGCCTCGGCAGCCCGTTCCCAGGTTGCCTCGTACTGCAGCGTGCGATCCACGAAGTCGCCGGCGTCGCTCATCCGTCTATTCTGCCCGCCCGCGCTGGGCACGCCTCCCGCTCGAGCTGCCGCGCGCCCGAAAGCGGCTCGCGCGTGTGGCCTGCCGGTCGCGCCGCGCTTCCCAAAACGGATGCCGCTGGGCTCGAAACGTAAGTATTACCATGCCCAGTAAGAACTACACTCGAGGCATGCGAATCACGTCGAAAGGCCAGGTGACGATCCCACAATGGGTGCGTGAGCGCTACGGACTCATGCCCCAGACCGACGTCGAGTTCACCGAACGCGACGGAATGGTCGTGCTCACGCCGCTGGCCTCTGCCTCGAAGCAAGATCGAGCCGATCTGATGCTGGCCGGGCTGAGAGGGTCCGCCCAGAAGTCCCTGACCACTGACGAGATCATGCAACTTACCCGCGCCTATGAAGATGATTGAGTCGCGCGGATTCCTGATCGATTCAAACGTTCTGCTCGACATCATCACTCAAGATCCTCTCTGGTCGACGTGGTCAGAAGCCGCGCTCGCCGAGGCCGCTCGCGCGGGAGAGGTCTGGATCAATCCGATCGTTTACGCAGAAGTGTCGCTGGCCTTTGCATCGATTGCCGCGCAAGACGCCGCGCTGCCCCCGAAAACTTTTCGCCGCGCCCCGTTGCCCTGGCCCGCCGGTTTTCTTGCGGCTCGGGCGCATCAGGCGTATCGCAGCCGCGGCGGCACCCGCACCACGACCCTGCCGGATTTTTTCATCGGTGCACATGCCGTCGTTGAGCGGCTCACCCTGGTAACGAGAGATGCGCGCCGGTACCGTACCGCGTTTCCCGACCTCCCGCTGGTCGCGCCCTGAGTCGCCTCAGTGCACCAGCGCCAGCAGCAGGGCGACAGCCACGAACAGCAGGCCGAACGTGCGGTTGAGAATTAGCTGCCCGCGGGCCGTGTTCGTGAACCGCTGAAATGACCGCGCCGCCACCGCAAAAAAGAACCACATCACCAGGACGTCGATAAACACCACGGTGACGGTCAGCACCAAATACTGGGGGAGCAGCGGTTGCTCCGGCTGGATGAACTGCGGCATGAACGCGAGAAAGAAAACGAGAGCCTTGGGATTGAGCAGGTTCACCCACAGGCCGCGGCGAAACATCGACCAGGCGAGTTCCCTGGCTCGCGGTGCGGCCAGGTCTCGAGACGGGTCGGGTTTCTGCAGAATTAAACGGATGCCCAGAAACACCAGGTAGGCGGCCCCGGCATACCGAATGACGTTGAACAGTACGGGAGAGCTGGTGACGAGCACCCCGACGCCGAGCGCCACTACGATCACGTGCACGACGAGCGCCGCCTGCTGCCCGAAAATACCCCAGATCGACCGGCGAAACCCACTGGTCAGCGAGTTGTTCATGGTGTTGATCGCGCCAGCGCCCGGGGTGAAGCTGATCAGCACGCCGGCGCCCACGAGGGCCAGCCATAGAGAAAGTTGCACACGTCAGCGTAGCGCGGGAGTCATCGTTCCGATGGCTCCTCAGGCTCAGGCAGCGTGCCGGCTGGCAGCCAGTCTTGTCGGTACGACCTAGTCGCGGCCAAACAGGTTGCCGAGTGCTGAGAGGCCGGGGATCTCAAAGTTCGATCCCAGATCTTTCACCTGCTCGCTCAGCCCGGTCGCGTACTCGCCCGCGCCGTCGGCGACGCCCTGGGTGACTCCCTCGACACCGCCGGCGAGATTCTCCAAATCAACGCCCTGGGTGACTCCCTCAAGACCGCCGGCAAGGTTCTCGAAATCGACGCCGAAGCCGGCCGCCTGTTCCAGAAGAGGCCCGGCCACAGTGCTGAGCACCGCGCCACCGGCGACGGCGGCGAGTAGCCCGCCGGCCCCGAGCCCGACAGCGGCTCCGGCCAGAGCGCCGCCGACTCCTCGGCCGGACGGCTTCGCGAACAGTTTCTTCAGGAACCCGGGATTCTGGGCTTCGCCGCGGGTGGCCGACCGGGCCAGGTCGTCCGGGCTGGACGATGCCGGGTATTCGTTGGCGGGCAGCTCTGCGCGCAACTGGGAATTGACCTCGTCGCGTTGCGTCGGAGTGAGCCGCGCGAACGCGTCGCGGTGCACCTGCTCGAGCTGCTGCGGCTCCGCGGTCTGCAGCAGGTAGTCGTAACGGGCGATAGCCGCGCGGTCTTGCGCGCTCACGTTCGAACCAGCAAGGGGAGCTGCACTGCGCTGCTCGTTGTTCGCCGGGGGCCTGCTGTCTCCGGTGACCTTGTCGGCTGCGGTGCGCACCATCGCGCGCCAATCCGTCTTGCCTGACCCGCCGGAGGACGGCTGCCCTTTCTGGTCAAGGGCCTTGGCTGCCATGCTCAGAATGCGCTGGAAATTGCTCATTGGGGGCCCTTCGGTTTGGCTGGGGTTTCTATTGTGCCCAGCCAAACCTGAGCAAAGCCTCCCAGCCGCCCCCGCCGCCCGCCGCCGATGCGCAAGCGGCCGCCGATGCGAAAGCTCTCGCCGCCCAGCGGGCCGCCGAGCAACCGTATGTTGCCCCCTGCGTCGCGCCCGCCGTCCCCAGCGTCGACAACTACACCGGATGCCGCGCCTACGGCAACAACGGAACCTTCGTTGATAACAAGGGGTCGCCGCGACACCAAGATCCCCTGCTCCTAATCGAGTCTGGCAAGACTCCTTACTTCGGCTCAGGGTTTGTCCTGGTTACCTGACCCGAGGCTCAGCGCGTAGGGGTAGATGGTGCGGAAGTCCCAAGTGCAGGCGCAACGACCCGATCGACCAGCAGCTGCAAGGCCCCACCAGCCAAGCGGATGCCCGATTGCTCATGACGGTGGTTGATCAGCAACGTTTCGCGTTTGATTCGGCTGTCATTTATCTTTGGGCAGGCGTTAGCTGAAGCGCCATGGCTCAGAGCGCGTCAAGATCGATACCGAGTTTTGCCGCGGTTTCGGCGAGGGGGTAGCTGGACCGGCAGCAGTGCGCTTCCGGAGGAAGGGTCGGCTGGTTCTTCTTGACGGGTCTGCAGCGTTTGGGACTCCTGGGGACGACTCAGAACTCCGCGTGCCGGAACAGCCTCGCTGGCCTGCCTGCCAGGCCGGGATTGTAGGCATCACAGTCTCTGGGCCGACCGCATCGCCGTGGCCGAAACCAGCCAGCCGTCGGCCTTCGCCCACAACGGATGGGTCGTCGAGGCGCTGCAGGGCGCATCCTGTGTGCCGGCTGAGTGGCGCCGGGTCGTGCACGGGTGGCCGGGACTCACCTCCGCAGACTTAATGCGGCTCGGCGAACGCGTTGCCGACAACTCGGGCGCGAAGGCCAAGGGATCAGAAGAATGAACGACCCCACATCAAACGATTCCGGCAACAACTTCGCGACCAACGACGACGAAGGCGGAGGCGACGGCTACGCGGAGTACAACCTGCACGAGACCATCAAGCGCATCGAGGTGGGCACCGGGCTCGGCATTCCCAAGGCCGTTCCGGTCACCACGTCGCACTCGCTCACCTACCGGGTGATCGCCAGCGCGCTCGCCACCGCCGTCGACGATCGGTACGAGTGGTACGCGGTGCCGGCGCCGATGGATCCCTACGACGACCCCGACTGCCCCCACTTTCTGCCGTTCGAATCGGCTCAGAAGGCACGCGACGACTACGCCGAGGCAGCGGATGCGCAGATCGCGGCGACCGGCCGCGACATCCACTTCTTTCAGCCGTTCTGGGCGCTGCTCCGCAACTTCGAGCCGATCGCCATCTTCGACTCGGCCGGCGTGATCCACGCCGTGATGGGTGCGACCGAGCTGATGCCGGCCTACGACCAGATCCACCGCAATCTCACGATCACCACGGTGCAGGTTCTCGGCCCCTACCTGCCGTGATGAGAGTCGCCTCACCGAAATCCAGTGGGCAGTCTCGTGTGCGTCTCCTTGTGCCTCGCGCGAAGGTCTTGTATTCCCCCAGTTCACTCAACTATTCTTTACGAATTAGTAAAATGAAAGGCAAGCGATGACAGCCGATGTACTGGCGCGTTCGGCTCGAGCGGCGAGCGGTCTGACTCAGAGCGAGCTTGCGGTTCGTTCGGGAATCGCGGGTTCGTCGTTGTCGCTCATCGAGAACGGAAAACGTGATCCGACCGTTTCCACGCTCGAGGTGCTGCTGCGAGCGACGCGTCACACGGTGGTCACCGTACCGACGCTCCGCAGCGATGCCGCGCGCATCGCCGGTGAAATTGGGGCGGCGATTGCCCGTTCCGAGCACGATCTGGCATTTCGCCGATTTCTGCAGCTGTCCGACAACCTCGTTTCCGAACGCGGCTCAACGCGCGTGGGCCTCGTGCTCACCGAGCCGACCTCCACGGGCTCAATAGGCTGGGATGCCGCGATTGCCGCTCTCTGCGAGTACCGGCTGAACGCCGATCACCTGCCTGTGCCGGACTGGGTTACAGAGCAACTGGGCCGACCCGACGAACCCTGGGCTCCGCGCACGAGTGACTACGACATCCCCGCTGACCCGCGGCGAGTGCCCAGCGAATTTCTGCGCCGTGGCATCCTGATCGAAGCTGAAACCCTGAGCAGCGTGTAGTGTCCGGCGACCAACTCGACCGCGACGATTTGATTCGCGGCATAAATGCGGTCATCATCAAACTCCGCGCTGCGGGCCAGCCGGCCGGCATCCGGATCGTCGGTGGAGCAGCATTAGCGCTTCGCTACTTCGACCGCCGCACAACCGCCGATGTCGACGCGGCGCTGCAGCCTGAGGGGCCCATTCTCCGGGCAGCAGAGCACGTTGCCGATGAGAACGGTTGGCCGCGTGATTGGCTCAACAGCAACGCCACGATGTTCATGCCGGCATTTGGGGCAGACCCGGCGTGGGAGGTCTTGTACTCACATCAGGGAATTGTCGTGGAAGTAGCTTTGGCACGCGCACTCCTCGCCATGAAACTAAACGCTTCGCGCCCGGGCCGTGACGTTCAGGACATCGCCAATCTGTTGGCGATCTGCAACGTTCGTGACCGTGAAACCGCAGAAGAATTGATGTCCGACTTCTATCCGGGAGACGGACTACCCGACAAAGCGCTCCGCCTGCTTGGCCCCATATTTACACGGGGCCTTCCTGAAATTCCGGCGGTGCCACCACCGGCGCACTTCGGGCCGACAGCTGCGGACCGACCACGCTGAGAGCACCCCGCACACACCTTACCTGCCGTGATGAAACCCGGACCAAGGAGCACCACCTTGACGAATCCTGACCGGCCCGCGCCCAAGAAGATCCTCTACATCGACCTCGACAACACGCTCGTCGACTTTCCGAGCGGCATCCGTCGGCTGAGCGAGGAAGCCCGGCGCGAGTACGAAGGCCACTACGACGACGCTCCCGGAATCTTTGCGCTGATGGACCCGCTGCCGGATGCCCTCGGCGCGTACCGCACGCTGGCCCAGCACTTCGATATCTACATCCTGTCGACGGCGCCGTGGCACAACGCATCCGCCTGGCACGACAAGGTGCTCTGGGTTCAGAGGCACCTCCGTCTCACCAGTGAGACTGTCGCCTACAAGCGCCTGATCCTTTCGCACCACAAGAACCTCAACCGCGGTGACTTTCTCATCGACGACCGCTCGGCCAACGGTGCCGGCGAGTTCGAGGGGGAGTGGCTGCAGTTCGGGCCGGATGCGCCGTACCCGAGCTGGGCATCCGTCACCGCGTATTTGCTGTCGCGGTCGGAGCCGTCGATGTTCGACGTCGCGGTGAACCTGGCACGTTCGGCGCACGCCGGTCAGCGAGACAAACTGGGCGTCTCGTATGTCTGCCACCCGCTCGAGGTGATGCGCCGGGTGAGCACCGACGACGAGAAGATCGTGCCGGTTCTGCACGACGTCGTGGAAGACACGGCCGTGACTCTCGACTACCTGCGCACGCTCGGCTTCGAACAAGACGTCGTCTCAGCAGTGGATGCCATCACCAAACGCCCGGGGGAGCCGCTCGCCGAGTCGATGGCGCGGGTGGCGACCGACCCGCTCGCCCTGAACGTCAAGCGCGCCGACATCTCTCACAACGCCGACCCGGTACGTCAGGCCGGGCTTTCGGACGAGGCGCGCGTGCGGCTCACGGAGAAGTACGAGAAGTCCGCGGGTTTTCTGGGCACGACGCTGGAGTCGATTCTCGCGGAGCATGCGATCTAAGAGTCGTATTACCGAAAAGTAATTGCACGCCAATCATTACCTATCGGTAATCGAATGCTAGGCTACTACCGTTCGGTAATAACGAAGCGGAGGTGCGATGATCGCTCAAATTCGGTCGGCGGTTGACCTCGGCGACTTCACGCGGCGCATCCGTCTTCAGCACGGTATGACCCAGCGGCAATTGGCGGTGGCCCTCGGCACAACCCAGCGCTACGTCTCCGAACTCGAGGCCGGAAAGCCCAAGAGGGCTGATGAGCGGTACTTCGAGATCCTGGCCAAGCTCGGAATTGCCCTCTCGGCGCAGTCGACGTCGCCGGTCGATGATGAGTGATCCCGCCCTGCGCGTCGAGCTCTATGGCGTACACATCGGCGACCTCACCCGCGCACCCCGGGGTCGGGCCCTGTTCGACTGGAGCAACGACGCCCTCGCGCGGTGGCCCCTGCGTTCGACGCCGCTGTCGGCCTCCCTCCCCGTCGGCACGTCGAATGTCGACACCACGGAGTCCTTCTTCGGCGCACTGCTGCCGGAGGGGCGCTGGCTCGACCTACTGGCCAATGCACTCCAGGTGCGCAGCAACGACCTAATCGGCATCTTCGGTGCTGTCGGGGCAGACCTCATCGGCGCGCTCACGATCGGCGCGGGCCGCGTGACAGGGCAACCCCGATCGCTCGAGGAGTCCGAACTCGTGCAGTTGCTGAGCCAGGCGGCCGGCTACATTCTTGGCGGCGGCGGTTCCGCGCTGCCCGGCTTCCAACGAAAACTCGCCCTCACCCGTTCTGATGGCCGCTGGATCGCGGGTAACGGTACGAAACCCTCCACCCACATCCTCAAACCGGTCTCCGAAGAAAATCGACATCTCGTCGAGGGTGAGAACTACGTGTTGGGTGTCGCTCGGGCGCTCGGCTTCCTTCACTTCGATTCGTGGGTGGACACGATCGGCCAGACGCCGGTGCTGGTCGTCGAGCGCTATGACCGACGAATCACGAATTCCAGCATCGAGCGAATTCATCAGGAGGACTTGGCGCAGGCGTTGGCGCTCCCGTGGGGCGGGGACGACAAGTTCGAGCGCAGCAACCGCGGTGCCAGCCTGGCCGCGATCGCTTCGGTGCTCGACCGCGACCGCAGCATCTTCGACCGCACAGAACCAGACCGCGAGAAGCTGCTTCGATACACAGTGCTCAACGTCGCGGCCGGCAACACCGACGCGCACGCGAAGAATTTTTCGCTCCTCCGCTTTGATGACGGCCGCTCACAATTGGCTCCCTTCTACGATGCCGCGCCGCTCGCTCTCGGGTTTGAGGCACCGCTGGAGCTGGCGATGTCCATCAGCGGCGAACGCGTCATCACGCGGGTCACTCTCGATCACCTCATCGACGAGGCCCGTGCCTGGGGCCTCGAGTCTTCGCGCGCCCGAGAGGTCATCGCTCAGACCCTGGACGCCGTGATTGCAGCGACGCGGGAGTTGCCCGCGCACCAGTCGATTTCGAAACACGTGCCGGGTTACATTCGTGGCCAGGCGCAGAATCTGGCGGCGGGAAAGCCGGCGCGCATCACAACGCCGATGCCTCCGATCCTGATGCCCAGACTGGGCACGCCCCCGCCCGACTGAGCGGCAACCGTGATCGGCTCGCCCAATTCACCAGCGGATGATCCCCGTTGCGTCACGATACTGGCGAAAGTGACCGGGCTTGTCGCCCGGCTCACTGCGGGTTCGCCGCCGTTATCGCAGTCACGCGAAGCTCAGTCGCGAGCACGGAGGGACTCTTACTTCTGAACGCGCGAATGACTCTCGCCCCTTGCCTGCTAGTGACCCGTGCCTCAGTCGGGCGGCCCAAACACCCGGGTAGCCTCGCGAACTGCAGCAACCCCGGGTACGTTCACCCCATGACCCGACGCATGAAGGAACCCGCCTACCTCGCTGAGCAGGTGAAGCATCGTTTCGATCGGCACATCAAGCCGATCAACGACTACGTCGACGAGATCAGCACGCCAGACCTCTGGGTTCCTTACGTCGCACCGATCCACGGTGGCATAAACGCTCGCGTACTCTCCGTGCTGCGCGATCCAGGCCCTGCCACACGCAAAGACAAGGGCAGTGGGTTCATCAGCATCGAAAACGATGACCCAACCGCTGAACGGCAGTGCGCGCGCTTCGCGTCAGTCGGCGTTAGTGCCTGCGATATTCTGCCGTGGAACGCCTACCCCTGGTTCATCAATCGAGCCCCCAAGGCCGCCGAGTTAGAGGCCGGCGTTGACACCATCCTCGAAATGCTCCACCTGGCACCAGCCGTGCAGGTCGTGCTGCTTCAGGGCGGAGACGCCCTCAGATCGTGGCACCGGGTGCTGCGGCGCGCGCCGAATACGGCCAATGAACTCACCGTCATCTCCACCTACCATCCGGGAGCTCAGGCCCTCTGGCACAGAGATCCGGCCGAGCGCATCCGGCGTGCAACACATCAAGTGGATGCCTACCAGCACCTCGCCGCGGTTCTCGCCTAGCGCAGACTGGCTCGGTGTCGGATTGGCTAAAGTGGCACTAATCATCGGGGGATGAATGACAACACAGCTACCGGGCATGCGCCATCGAATCGCCGCCCAATCGGTCATCGAAGAGCTGCTCCACCAGCAGCTGTCGATGCCGCCGCGCACGCGCTTCGCCCGGTTCTGGGGCGTCTCCCCGCTGGCCGCCGACAGCGTCGCCTGGTACCGCGGCGCCCAGGGCGAGATCGAGGTCGGCAGAATTCTCAGCCGGCTCCCGCCCGAGTGGCGAGTCTTCCACGCTCTCCCCATCGGCGAAGCCGGCGCCGACATCGACCACCTCGTAGTCGGCCCCGGCGGCATCTTCACCATCAACACCAAGCACCATCGCGGCAAGAAGATCTGGATCGCCGAACGGTCGTTCCTGGTCAACGGCCACAGGCAGCCCTACCTTCGAAACTCCAAATTCGAGGCCACGCGCGTCACCAAAATACTTCACGAGCGGATGCCACAGCTCCCGCCGGTGCAGGCCGTGATCGCGCTGGTCAGCCCCGCGTCGATCACGATCAAGAAGAGGACCGACGAAGTCCACGTTCTGGATGCGAATTACTTACGGCGCTGGCTTCTGAAACGGCCAGTCGACCTCGCCGAAGCCGATCTGGTCGCGCTCGCGGTGATAGTCGATGCGTCGACGACTTGGTCGCCCACTACGTCGGCACCGACTCCGAACCTAATGGCGCAGTACACCAAGCTGGATGGCGAGTTTCGATCTGCGCTCGTTCGGCGCATCAGCTGGAAGCTGCTCAGCATTGCGACGGTGACCGCAATCGGAGTATTCGTTGCTCTTCCACAGCTAATAGCGCTGGCGGAGAACGTCACTGGAAATTTCTGATGCCACAAAGGAAACGGAATTTGTGCCAGCCACGGGCCTGAGAGACGGCGCCCGAACACCAAGGTGGTGCTGGACGGAGTCCAATGCCTGGTCGTTGCTATGGTCTTAGGCAGAAGTGCCAGGCGCTAGAAATACTTGGGGGATTGCCAACATGAGACGTGTGCGTGCGAGAACGAGCCGCGACCATGAGCCTGCACGGGCCGACCTCGCGGATCTTCGGAAAATTACCCAATGACCCAACCGATGCCCTTCGGGCTCTATGAGACGCTCATCACCGGTTCCCTGACGAGTGAACTCGCCGTACGCGCCGAGACTGCAAGAAAGATGACCGATAAAATCGTCGACGCGGAGGCCCCCGAGTTCCTCGCCCGATTCATCGCCCATGCTGCCCGTCGGGCGCTGACCGGCATCGATCCCGCTGATCGGGTTGCGCTCGTCAACCGCGTGCTCGTCGACCTGCAGTCCGATGAATCTTTTAAACCCGGGGAATTGCGTCAGCTGCTCCAGCTGAGCGCTCCCGGCGCCGGCGCAAAAGCGATCGAGCGCCCGGCGACAGCGCTGAGCGATTCGGCCCTTCTCACGAACGCTCGAGACGAGCCCAGTCTGGGCGCTGAATTGCGGGCCGAGCTTGCGAGCGCAGATGAGGTGGACCTTCTCTGCGCCTTCGTGCGCTGGCACGGCATCCGTGTTCTCGAAGACGCTCTCATCGAACTTCACGATCGCAAGATTCCGTTCCGAGTCATCACGACGACCTACGTGGGAGCGACCGAGCGCAAGGCGCTGGACAAGCTCGTGGCCAAGTATGGCGCTGAAGTGCAAGTGAACTATGAGACCCAGTCCACCCGCTTGCATGCCAAGGCGTGGCTTTTTCGGAGGAAGACCGGTTTCAACACGGCGTACGTCGGGAGTTCCAATCTCTCCCACTCCGCCCTCGTGGACGGGCTGGAGTGGAACGTACGGCTCTCGCAGATCAGCACGCCGGCGCTCATCCATAAATTTTCGGCGACGTTCGACAGCTATTGGAACGACCCATCGTTTGAGAATTACGATCCGGACCGCGATTCCGAACGCCTCGACATGGCATTGGGGCGCAGCGCGAATTACGGCCGTGGCGATTCCATCGACCTCTCGAACATTGAGGTCCGACCGTACCCGTACCAGCAGGCGATGCTGGAATCGCTCGAGGCCGAGCGAAACGTGCACGGTCGCCACCGAAACCTAATTATCGCCGCGACCGGTACCGGCAAGACGATCGTCGCCGGGCTCGACTACCAGAACCTGCTTCGGGCCCGTGGTTCTGACCTGAAGATCCTGTTCGTCGCTCACCGGAAGGAGATCCTTGAACAGACACAACGAGTCTTCCGCCAAATTCTCATGGACGGCACCTTCGGGGAGCTGTTTGTCGCCGGGGGCAAGCCCGAGCGGTGGAACCACGTTTTCGCGAGTGTGCAGTCCTTGAACTCCTACGGGGTAGAGAACATCCATCCCCAACACTTTGACGTGGTCATCATCGACGAATTCCATCACGCCGAAGCGAAGACCTACCGGCGCCTGCTGGAACACCTCCAGCCCAAGGAACTGCTCGGTCTCACCGCCACGCCGGAGCGCGCGGATGGTGTCGACGTCAAGAACGATTTCTTCGCCGGCCGTGCCGCGGCCGAACTCCGGCTCTGGGACGCCCTCGAAGCTGACATTTTGGTCCCGTTCCACTACTTCGGCATCTCAGACGACGTCGATCTCAGGTCAGTTGAGTGGAAGCGAGGTAGTTACAGCGACGCTGGCCTCGACGCGGTCTACACGGGTAACGATGCTAGGACCGCCAAGATTTTGGTGACGCTGGCGGACAAAGTGACGGACGTTCACCAGATGCGAGCAATCGGATTCTGCGTCTCCGTAACCCACGCTGCGTACATGGCACGCAAGTTCAACGAGGCAAATATTACGTCGGCATGTGTTACCGGCGCGACTCCGTCGGCGGAACGCGAAGAGACACTGCGTCGGCTACGCCACGGCGAGATCAGCTGCATTTTCGCGGTGGACGTGCTCAATGAGGGACTCGACATACCGGTCGTCGACACGATCCTGATGTTGCGCCCCACTCAGAGCCCGACGATTTTTCTGCAGCAGCTCGGACGTGGATTAAGACGTGCACAAGGCAAGGCAGTTTTGACCGTGCTCGACTACATCGGTCAGCACCGCCGCGAATATCGTCTCGATACGCGCTATCGGGCGTTGACGGGCTTTGGCCGCAGCCGTCTTAGGCGCGAGGCCGCGGCAGGGTTCCCGTTCTTGCCATCGGGGTCGCAACTTGTGTTGGACCGGGTTGCGCGCAAGGTCGTCCTGGAAAGCATCAGCTCGCAGCTCAAATTCAAGAAAGACGTCGTTGCGGACATCCGCTCACACGCATCGACCCGTCCGTCGGTACACGAATACCTGCTCGCGGAGTACCTCGAAGACGCCGAGCGGGGGATTCGCGAGATCTATAGCAGGTGGACCTGGACCGATTTGTCCCGAGAGGCCGGTTTGAGTGGGCCGATTGGTGACGACGCAGTCATGTCTGAAAGCGAGGAACAGCTTCTCAAACGGATGGTTGCCTTCGTGCACGTCGACGACCCCGAGCGAGCGGATGCCTACACTCGGCTCTCGACACCGGGGTGCCCGGCCTACGCGGAGCTGTCCGTCCGGGACCAGCGATATGCGCGCATGCTTGTCTTCACTTTGTGGCCGGACGGTAACAAGTTCGCGTCTTATGAGGCTGCGTTGATTCAGCTTCGGGCCACGCGGACTGTCTGCTCGGAGATTCAGCAGATCGTGGCCTTTAGCGCGGATGCCTCCCGGCGGGTGCCGCTCGCCCTCGGGGAGGGGCTGGAAGACGTGCCGATGTTCAGCCACGCTTCGTATCGCCGGGAAGAGATTCTGGCAGCACTCGGCTACGCAAACTTGGAGACGGGCGGCCGCGTCGACATCCACCGTGAGGGTGTGGCCTGGTGCGCCGAGACGTTGACTGATGCCCTTCTCGTGACGCTCCATAAGTCCGAAAAGGACTTTTCGCCGAACACGATGTACCGCGACTATGCCCTCAACGCCTCCCGGTTCCACTGGGAATCTCAAAATGGGACGACCGTCGAGAGCGCGACTGGAAGCCGCTATATAAATGGCAGGCCCGGCGGTTCAAACGTTCTGCTCTTCACCCGCCACGACGGTAAGGACGACGAGGGAATGGTCGGCACGTACACCTGTCTTGGTCGCGTCACCTACCTCAAGCATGCAGGCGAAAAGCCGATCGCCATCACCTGGGACCTCCAACGAGAAATGCCCGCCGACGTCTACGTGAGCGCTAGCGCCGTCCCTCGATGAGCGATCTGCGGGCCTGTCGGCGGGGATCAAGACCGTGGCGCTCTGATGCTCCAGAATCTCCCTAAATCGGCCCTGTCCGAGGGCCGCGGGACGCCACAATGTGTCGCTACAGTTCGGATTACGCGCAAATGCCCCATGTCCGATAGGTCGCTGTTTCACGAAAACGTGCGGTGAGCAGACAACGCCGGGATGAATCCGACGTGACAGAGATGTAGTAACCCGGAGGTCGACCATTTTCCCGTCCATGATTGCATCGCAATTCGCAGGAATGACAGCCGTGATGCTGTGAGCGGGAATCTTGCCGTTCGTTGCCTCCTGGCTGCTTGACGGCATCGTGCAGGTATTTCGGCACAACGGCCTGAAGCTCTTCTGGATGGCTCTGGGCTTCAACGTTCTCGTTGCCGGGGCCGGCTACGTCGCGCAGCAATATGGGATGAGCGCCTCGAACGTTCCCACGGCCTCGATCGCAAGCATGACTTCCCTGGCCCAAACGTTTCTCATGTTCACAATTCCGCTTGCCCTCATCGGCTTCGACGCACGCACGATCAAGCTCCTGGTCAAGTCCCGATGACCAAACACGCACTTCCGACGTGGCAGCCGTCCGCCTGGGGCAAAGCCTTCACCAAGTCCGGCCACTGGCAACTCGCGCTCCACGACGACATCGTCACCGTCACCGTCGGCGGTGACACGACCGCGACCGCGGTCGAGGACGTGTCGACCGTGGTCGTCACCCGCGGACTGTTCTGGAGCCGGATCGATGTGCAGGTGGGGGAGCGGGGTACCCGGCTCCGCGGCATCCGCTCGACCGACGCAGCAGCGTTTGACCAGGCGTTCACCGCGTCGCGCCAGTCGCTGTACCTTCGGCAGCTCATCGCGGAATTTGATGCGGCGGCGTATCAGGCAACGCTCTGGTTGAACAGCTTTACCGCCGCCCTCAGCCAACACCTGCAGACCAAGGGGTGGCTCACCACCGAATTCAGCACGGACTGGGCTGCGCGCAAGACCGCCGTGGGCTTCTGCCATCTGCTCGATGAGCCCCTGTTGCGCAGCCATATCGCCGAGCAGACCGCCGGCATCGCCGACACGATCGCTCTGTGGGCAGAAGACGTGCGCGCCGTCATCGCGCGGGAAAACCAGAACCACCTCGAGCGTGAGACGGATGAGTGCCGCGAATTCTTCGACAACGTGGAATCCTCACTGCTGACGCCCGAGCAGACCCGCGCCGTGATCTGCTTCGACAACCGCATGCTGGTCGTCGCCTCGGCGGGCTCGGGCAAAACCTCCACCATGGTCGCCAAGGCCGGTTACGCCCTGCACCGCAACCTCATTCCGGCCGACAAGATTCTCATGCTGGCCTTCAACAAGGAGGCGGCCAAACAACTTCAAAAGCGCACGCGCGACCGCCTCGGACCGCTCGGTCTCGATGCCGACAAGGTCGTCGCCCGCACTTTTCACGCCTTCGGGCTCGAAATCATCGGCCAGGCCACCGGGCGGAAGCCGTCATTGGCGCCCTGGCTCGACGGCGGCGGTGACCTCGAACAGCTCGGCCTGATCGTGGATCGGCTGCGCGCGACCGACGTCGTGTTTCGTTCGGAGTGGGACTTCTTTCGCGCCGTGCTTGCCCGCGATTACCCGGATGATGACGGGGCGAAGTCCGATTCCGGTGAGGGTTTCAAAACGTCGCAGGGTGAAACCGTCAAGAGCGCCGGAGAGCGCATGATCGCCGACTGGCTGTTCTTCAACGGCGTTGACTACGTCTACGAGCAGCGCTACGAAATCGAAACCGTCGACGCCGAGCACGCGCAGTACCGGCCGGATTTTTTCTATCCGGCCATCCACGCGTACCACGAGCATTGGGCAATTGATGCCGATGGGTTGTCGCCGTTCGAGGACTATCTCGATGGTGTGGCATGGAAGCGGCGCATCCATCGCAGCAACGGCACCACCCTTCTGGAAACGACCATGGCGGAGCTCTGGGGCGGAAACGCCTTGACCAACTTGGGTCACGAACTGACGGAGCGTGGTATCACGCTGCAGCCCGACGCTGGCCGCCTCGCCGTAGGCCAGAAGCCCGTCGAAAACACCCTTCTGCTGGGTACCTTTCGCACCTTCCTCCTGCACGCAAAAAGCAACTGTCTCACCGACGAACAGCTCGGCGCTCGCCTGGCCGAACAGGCTCATGGCCCCGTGCGTTACCGCGATGCGTCGTTTCTGCGACTATTCGCGGTAATCCGCCGAGAATGGAACGAGAAACTCCGGGCGGATGACTGCATCGACTTCGAAGACATGCTCACCCTTGCCGCGCAGCACCTCGAAAACGGCGATTGGGAGAGCCCCTACGAACTCGTGATGGTCGATGAGTTTCAGGACGCCAGCTTTGCGCGGGCTCGCCTCGCTCGGGCCCTCGTCGCCGCACCTGGCCGCCACCTGTTCGCGGTCGGTGATGATTGGCAAAGCATCAACCGCTTCGCGGGAGCCGACCTCTCGGTCATGACCGGCTTCGAGAGCTGGTTCGGCCCGAGCGACGTCATGCGCCTCGAGCGCACCTTTCGGTTTCCGCAATCCATAGCGGATGTCTCCAGCACCTTCGTTTTGCAGAATCCGGCGCAAATCACCAAGAGCGTCGTTTCGTCGACCGCCGAGTTCGCACCCACGGTGGAGATCATGACGGTGCAAGCCGACACGGCCGTAGCGGCCGGCATCCGTCATCGTTTGACTGAGCTGCACGGCCGGGTGGCCAGCGGCGCCATCCCCAGTGCGAACGGCCGCAAGGTGTCGGTGCTCGTGCTCGGTCGATACCGCCACCAAAGTAGTTATCTGGACGGCTGTAAACACCTCTCTGACCTGCTCGAGATGTCGTTCACGACCATCCACGCTTCAAAGGGAGGGGAGGCTGATTACGTCGTGATTGCCGGTCTGGTGTCGGGAAAGTGGGGATTTCCGAGCACTATCCCCAACGACCCGGTGTTGCGCCTCGCTATGCCGCAGGCCGAAGAATTTCCGAAGGCTGAAGAGCGGCGCCTGTTTTATGTTGCGCTGACTCGCGCCCGGCGCAGCGCATTGCTGGTCACCATCGACAAACGTGAATCCCGCTTCGTGATGGAGCTCATTCGCGACCAGGGCGTGCTGCGCACCAACGCGATCGGCGAGGAATTGAAGTCCATCGTCTGCCCGCGCTGTGGTCGCGGGTTCATGGTCGAGCGCACCGGTAAGCGCGGCCCGTTCCTCGGCTGCGCCCGCTTTCCGCGCTGCAAGACGACGCTGGCGCTCGACGGCAGCGAATCGGTGCCGGTCGTGAAGCCGGTCGGCGGGTACCGCAAGCCGTTCACGCCGCACCGTCGCAACCGCTGACAACCGGTTATCCGGTGACATTGTCTTTCGCGAACGGTTATGACCAAGTTCTTGAGGCGGCCGCCTGCCCCCTGGTGGGCGCCGCCGCAATGTGTGCGGGGCAACGACTGGTACGTGTGGACCGCTAGCGGTGTCGGTGCCGCCGGCCTCGTGACACTTCTCGTGCTCTTTCAACGTGCCCGTGCAAAGCGGATGGCGGCACGAGCGCACGCGGACGGCGCCTAACGAACGCCGTCTGGCCCGTGCCGTGCGCCTGGCTGCACATCTGCACATCTGCACATCTGCACATGTACATCCCCATCACGCTGATGTACATTTGAGGCATGTCGAAGTCAAGCGTCACCGACGCCAGGGCGCGCCTACCCGAGTTGATTGCCCAGGCCAGCTCAGAGGCCGTCTTCCTGGAGCGTCGCGGAAAAGTCGCTGCTGTGCTGGTGAGCCCCGAGCAGTACGCGCGCATGCAGGAAGCGCTGGAGCATGCTGAGGACGTCGCGGCTTTTGATATGGCCATGGCCGACGAGGGCGACAACATTCCCTGGGAGCAGGTCAAAGCGGATCTCGGCTGGATGTGAGCAAATACCGAATCGAATTGCGTCCGGCAGCGGTCAAAGCTTTGCGTCGCATTGATCCGCAGGACCGCGGTCGGGTACAAGGCGCCATCGCCCTGCTGGGCGAAGACCCTCGCCCGCCCGGGGCGAAAGCGCTGCAAGGACGGGACGGCTATCGGGTGCGGGTGGGCAGCTATCGGATTCTGTACACCATTCGAAACGACATCCTTGTGGTGGTCGTGGTCACCGTCGGCCATCGTCGGGACGTGTACCAGTAGCGCGTGGTGCTGCTCGACGGCCGCGTTATCGTGGCCCACAACGCCGCCTTCGACGTCACAGCAGGACTACCTCGCGCTGCTCGCCCGCTGCTGCTCGACCGGCAGCTCTCCACCCACGAAGCCGAGGCGCTCTGATTCGCCAGAACCCCTCCCAAATCGGCCCTGTCCGAGGGCCGCGGGCCGGCTACGTGTCAACTAGAGTGCGAAGTGCGGGTTGAAGCCCGCCGCGCGGAGTCAGGACCATTGTTGGAATGCACGGCCAGTCAGCCGCGTCCTGAAACCGGATCGAACGCGTCGAGCTAGCGAGAGGACAGCCAGCATGCCGCCAACCTGGCAGCCATCCGCCTGGGGCAAGGCCCTCACCAGCTCCGGCGACTGGAAAATCGAACTCCACAGCGGCACCGTCACGGTCACCCTGGGCGGCGTCCCTATCGTGACCGCAGTCGAGGATGTCGAGATCGTCACCGTCACCCGCGGCCTGCTCTGGAGCCGGATCGAGCTGCACGTGGGGGAGTGGGTGAGTCGGCTCTACGGCATCCGCTCGAAGGATGCTGCCGCGTTTGAGCGAGCCTTCGCCGCGTCACTGAAGGCGCTGCAACTTCGGCAGCTCACCGCGGAGTTCGATGCGGCGGCCCACCGAGCGGGCCTGGGCTAAACGGCTTCACCGCCGCAACCGCTGACGCCCCTCGTCTGTGGGCCGCGGTTGCGCCTGCCTCCTCACTACAGTCAAGGAACCACCACCCTCAGCTCAGGAGTACCATGCCCGGTTTCGCCGTCATCGACTTCGAGACCACCGGACTCTTCGCGGGTGGCCACGATCGTGCCATCGAGGTCGCCGTCGCGCATGTCAGCGCTGACGGACAGATCGAAGGGCAGTGGGAGACGCTCATCAACCCCGGGCGAGACCTCGGGCGTCAGGATATCCACCGCGTGCGCGCCGCCGATGTCATGAACGCGCCCAGCTTCGACGAGATTGCCCCACAGCTCGTGGCGCTGCTGGACGGCCGCGTCATCGTGGCCCACAACGCCGCCTTCGACACCCGCTTTCTACTCGCCGAACTCGCCCGCGCCGGCTACCCGATTTTCGAACCGGTGATCAGCCTGTGCACCATGCAGCTCGCCCGCGACTTTCTACCCGGTACCGGCCGGTCGCTCGCCGACTGCTGCGCCGCCTACGACATCGATCTCATCGGCGCCCACCGCGCCTCCGTCGACACCTTCGCCACCGCCCAACTGCTCAGCAACTACATCCGCGGTTCTGCCGACCATGGCTTGTGGGCCGATGCCCTCGATCGCGCTGCCGCCTACCGCTGGCCGACCCTGTCGTTGCCGGAGCGCCCGTGGTAGGGGTCTGACCAGTAGTGGAACGGTAATTGGCGCTAAGCAAACGTAACGGCCCACGGGAGTAGGCAAACTCCTCTTCACAATGACGGCAGCGTTCGTCGACCTTGAACGTGGCATCATTCGCGCATACTGAGCTGCCGCGGATATCTCGGACAGTGGGCCCTCTTAAAATGAGGGTTCACTGAAAGTAGAGATCAGCATGACCGCAGCGCGTAGGCGTTTCACCCAGGAGTTCAAAGACGAGCTGTGCNGGCAGGAATTCTGGGACCTCGTCGGGCGAGGCATCTTGAGCGAAGAAGCTGGCGAGCGGGCCGGCGTGTCGGCGCCTGGATCGAGGACCGATACAACCGTCGGCGCCGGCACTCCTCGATCGGAGATGTCAGCCCCGTCGCCTTCGAACTGCAATACTCGTCAGAGACCGCGGAAGTTCAACTCGCCGCTTAACCCGTGTCCACTAACCGGAGGCAAGGCCAGATAAGGCATTAGGAAACGCGCCAAAGCACCACACAACGTAGTAGACACCATCTCGCGTGGCTCACGCATCAATGCTGCCTAGCGATGCCGTTTGGCCCAGAAGGTGGAAAGATTTTCTTCGAGTACGAAGACGGCAGTATTGTGCGGACTTACTAGCTGACGGGTCGCGTTTGGGTCGGGCACACGGCAGTATCGGCAACTGAACGGTGTTTACCGCGTCGGCTAAGAATTTCGGCGAAAGGTCAGCCGATGCGGATGAGTTTCTTGTTCACGAACTCATTAGCACCGAAACGGCCGAGTTCGCGCCCGAAGCCGCTTCTTTTCACTCCGCCGAACGGTAGCTCTGCGCCGCCGGCATCGACGAGGTTGACGAAGACCATGCCAGCTTCGATGCGGTCGGCGACCCGAAGTGCCTGCTCGGGATCGGTCGTGAACAAGTAGGAGCCCAGCCCAAAAGGAGTGTCATTTGCGAGGTCTACAGCTTCATCTTCTGAGGCTGCCCGGTAGACGAATGCCACGGGCCCGAAAAACTCCTCGTGGTACGTGTCGTTGTCTCGCGTTACGTCGGTGAGCACCGTCGCTGGGTAGAAGGTGCCAGACCGTTTGCCAGTGCTCGCCAGGGTCGCTCCCTGAGCGACTGCGCGCTCTACCTGCTCCTCAAGATGCTCGGCTGCAGCCAGGGAAGAGATGGGGCCGTAGTCTGCCCCGAGGACGGTCGGGTCGCTGGGTGAGTTCGCCAGGATGGCGGTGGTGAACTTCTCCGTGAACTCATCGTAAAGTTCATCGATCACGATGAATCGCTTGGCGGCGTCGCAGGCCTGCCCGCCATTGCGGAGGCGACCGGCAACAGCGGCAGCCACTGTCGCGGCCATGTCGTCGGTGCTCAACAGGATGAAGGGGTCTGACCCACCAAGTTCCAGCACGACTTTCTTGAGATGGCGACCGGCTACCTCAGCAACGGCCGCGCCGGCGCCCTCCGAACCGGTAAGGGAAACGCCCTGTACCCTCGGGTCGGCGATGACCGTGGCAACCTGCTCGCTGTCGGCATACACGTTCGTGTAGGCGCCAGCCGGGAAGCCTGCATCATGGAAGATTCGCTCAATCGCCGCAGCCGATTCCGGGCATTGCGACGCATGCTTGAGGATGATCGTGTTGCCCGTCATGAGGTTCGGTGCAGCGAAGCGCGCAACCTGGTAGTACGGGAAATTCCACGGCATGACACCAATGAGCACACCCAGAGAACTGGAGCGCATGAACGCGGAACCCTCGCCGCCGAGCAAGGTGATTGGTTCGTCCTTCAGAAATTCCTGCGCGTTGTCGGCGTAGTACCGGTAAATGTTGGCGGCATAGTCGACCTCGCCGAGCGCTTCATCGACGGGCTTGCCCATCTCGCGCACGATTATGGCCGCCAGTTGATCGCGGCGTTCCTCATGCAATTCGCCGACCTTCCGAAGGAGTGCGGCTCGCTCGTCGACGGAAGAGTTCCGAGACCAACCGTAGTGAGCCTCATCCGCCGTTGCGATGACCTGCTCGAGTTCATCACTCGAAATCTGGGGGTACGTCTTGATGGTCTCGCCTGTAGCGGGGTTGATCACGGCGTGGTGGCTCATGAGCCACCTCCTTTCACGGTCGAACTCTGTGCCGGAAACTGTCACGTAATACGAGCCAATCATGTTCGCTGAATTTGTCAAGGCGAATCAGACCAGCGGTGTCGTTACGGGCCTTGAATGCACCGACCCACCAGCCCAGCGATGCCTCGTTGATGCCGAGTTCGCGGGCCACGGTCGCTATCGCCCTGCCGTTGTTGATCACGAGCATTACGGCCTCGTCTTTGTACCCAGGAGTGAACTCCCTGCGTGTCTTTCCCATGTGAACATTCTCTCTTGTGAGGTGTCCAGCCAATGGGGGCAGGGCCAACTGATCGGCCACGCGCGGGTATCGACGCGTCAGCAATCCACCGACCGACAGCAAGTCGATATCCTCGCCGCTGGCGTCCGGCGTCCGGCGTGATGACGTCTACGTCGACCATGGGATCTTAGGAGCTCGCACATCGCGGTCCTACTCCGATCGCGCGCTTGACTCCCTCGAGGCGGGCGACACTCTCGTCACCACGGGTCTGGACCGGCTCGGGCGATCGACGCAGATCATGCTCGCTTTCGCCGAAGAGCTCCGCGTCCGCGGTGCCGGCCTGAGGGTGCTCAACCCGGGCGGCGACGACGTCGATACCGCGACACCGATGGGGTCCATGCTATTCACGATCATGGCGGCGCTCGGGCAAGTGGAACACGAAATCAAGCGAGAGCGCGTAGTCGACTCGATCAACAAGCGCCGGGACGCCGGAAAATATCTGGGCGGGCGACCGCGACTCATTACCGACAGTCAAATCCGAAACGTCCACCGGCTCATAAAAGGTGGAGAGATAGCGGCGCAGGTCGCTCTCGATCTTGGAATATCCAGAGCGACCTTCTACCGCCGAGCGCGCGTCCTCGGGTTACTGCCAGATCAACCCGCTGACGACACTCTGGCACGTGACGAGGCCACCAAGCGCTAGCCGTTAGGTCACGTCCCGCACGGTGTTAAGAAACTACACAGAGATACTGGATGTGACCGCGCTTGGGTTCTCTTGGTCGTTTCGCATGGCCGCTAACAGCTGATGACACAGTCTCACCTCCACGATATTCTGGATAAGACACAGTGGGCAGAGATCGCGCAGGGGGTACGTTCGCTTTAGCAGATCGAAAACCGCTGTGGGCGTACGGCCCGTCGGCGCTGAATGAAATGGAGCAGCACATGGCAACAATTCTCTGGATCATTGCGGTAGTCCTCGTTATTGCAGGCATTGTCGCGCTATTTCGACGCCAGATTCTCTGGGGTATTGTGCTCATCATCGTGGGACTGTTGGTTGGTCCAGGTGGCGTGAGCATCTTCACTTGAGACTGCGGATCGAGTAGCCGTTTCGGGGCGTGGCGGAGCTCCGGAACGGTTTCGGCGTGAATGATCCACTGACGCTCTTCGTTGTCTGAGGGCTGCATGACGTCGAGGAGGCCATAGCTTTTCCTGACACTTGCGATCGTCTCGCGGATCGGACCGGCATGGACGGGTCTAACCGAGCCTTCACCAAACCTGAGGCTCGACAAAACCAGATGGACGCGCGGGCGGGAGGGACTGCACCCTTTACGAAATCAGAACCCCACTCACGACTTGAAGAAACCATAGGGGCATCCCCCCATTCAGGTCACAAAGATTTTTAGCGTTGCCCGAGACCCTGTCAGCGGACTCACTCACCACGTCTAGGAAGTGCCTTGTCTACACTCGTCATTCGATCATCCGGGACCGCACCATGACCGCCGCCGAGGCGGGGCCGCGTTTGAGCTGCCGCGGATATCTCGGACAGTGGGCCCTCTTAAAATGAGGGTTCACTGAAAGTAGAGATCAGCATGACCGCAGCGCGTAGGCGTTTCACCCAGGAGTTCAAAGACGAGCTGTGCCGCGAGGTGATCACAACCTCCAAACCGATCAAGGACGTCGCCACCGCATACGGCGTCGGGCCCGAGACGCTCCGGAACTGGCTCAACAAATACCGCGAGGCCAACGGCGGCACCGAAGTGGACTTGACCGTGTCGGAACGAGTCCGTCTGAAGGAACTCGAGCGGGAAGTTCAAGAGCTGCGGGCGGAGACCGCATTCTTGAAAAAAGCCAGCGCTTACTTCGCGCGGGAGCAGCGGTAGTGAGCAAGTACGAGTACATCGACTCCCAAAAATCGGAGCCCACCAACCGGAATTCGGTGGTGAAAATGTGCCTCTGGCTGGCCGTCTCCACGTCCGGTTTCTACGATTGGGCAGTGCGGCCGCAGTCCGCGACCTCGGCCCGCCGCGAGGCCTTGATCGCCCGGATTCAGCACTTCTTCGAGGAATCCGATGGCACCTACGGATACCGCCGGATCCACGCTGACCTAGGTGCCGAGCAGACCGAGTGCTCGCCCGAACTGGTGCGGCAACTCATGCGCCAGATCGGCCTCGTAGCCTGCCAACCACGGCCCTTCCGCATCACGACGGAGGCCGATGCCGAAGCGGCCGCGAACATGCCCGACCTCGTCAAACGCGACTTCACCGCCGACCGCCCCGGAGCGAAATTCGTCGGCGACATTACCTACATCCACACCTGGCAAGGATTCATCTACCTGGCCACCGTCATCGACTGCTACTCCAAGAAAGTTGTCGGCTGGTCCATCGCCGACCACATGCGCACCGAACTCGTCGCCGACGCCCTCCGCAACGCCGCCGCGACGACCCAGATCGAGCCTCACGCGATCTGGCACTCCGACCGCGGCAGCGTCTATACCTCGGCCGATTTTCGGCTCCTGGTGACCGGCCTGGGGATGCGCTCCTCCATGGGCCGCACGGGCGTGTGTTGGGACAACAGCATGGCGGAAAGTTTCTTCTCGATGCTCAAAAATGAGCGTGTTTACCGCACCGCGTATGCCACGAAATCACAAGCTCGCAGCGACGTCATTCGCTACATCGAAGGGTTTTACAACAGCCGACGCCGGCACTCCGCGCTCGGTTACCGCAGGCCTAATGAAGTCCACTATGGTTATCAGCAGCCAGCATTGGCAGCGTAGAAGAATCCACTAATTCCGCTGTCCGAAATGCCCGCGGCAGCTCA
>NZ_SOHF01000002.1:0-12782 GCF_004404045.1 Cryobacterium sp. Hh11
GGGGACTAAAGACCCATGGAGCTGACCGGTACTAATAAGCCGATAATTTGATAACACTCAGTTTGAAGAAGCTGCTTTAGCGTCCACTATGTGGTTCTCGATGTACGGTCGAGAACAACCGCTCTTTTGAGAGCACCAGTACTGTAGAGTATTGGAATACGTAACATAATTGAATAGTTCACTCAGAGTGTTTGGGTGGCGAAGCGATAATTGTTCGAAACGACTTGACGATCACACTTCGGTGTGATTCATCACAAGATGTTTCGGCGGCTATAGCGAGAGGGAAACGCCCGGTCACATTCCGAACCCGGAAGCTAAGACTCTCAGCGCTGATGGTACTGCAGGGGGGACCCTGTGGGAGAGTAAGACACCGCCGGACTTAACTTAGAAACAAACAAAAAGGCCACCCGAAAGGGTGGCCTTTTTGCGTTAACGAGCCACCCCAGGGTGGCCCTNGAGCCACCCCAGGGTGGCCCTTTTGCGTTAACGTGCGTTGCCGGGACTAGTCGTCTACGCGGGTGGCCCGTCGCTGTTCGCTGATGCGGGTCTCCTGCGCTTATCCAGCTGCGACGCGCCCAATCGGCGCGAGGATGGCGACCTTCTCGCCGATCCACTCGTCTGCGGCTGGCATGGCCATGACCAGTGCGAGGAGCTTCGCGGCCCCCGCTCCGATGATCACGGCGCCGTTGATATAGACATAAAGAATCGGTGGCATCGCCGTGCCGAATACCGGTTCGGCCAGGAACACCTGGAGCCCCCAGTAGTGCGTTCAACGCAGCGAGGTTTCCATTCCCGACGCGCCGCCCACGTGTGTCAAGTCGCAGCGAGCATGTTCCCGCTCGCACTCATCCGTTGGTCGAGCTTGTCGAAACCGCCATCGACCAACGCGAGGCGGTCTGCGAAAACCAGCCACTGTGGTTCTCTAGCGGTTGGGGAAGCCGTGGGGGAGGCCGGTCAAGACCGGGGCCAGGCGGGCGAGACGCTCACGTTCGAGTATGAGCGCGGTGTACTCGCGTTCGCGGCGCACTGCGGCGACTCCAGCGAGAAGGTCCTCGGCGGAAGTTCCAGGCAATGGCGAGACGAACGGAGTGACCTCGGCGGCCAGGGATTGAGCCAGGCGCTCGCGCGTGAGCGGAGTGAGGTGTGGAGACTGGCGCAGGTATTGGGCGACGCGGCGGGACAGGCGGTCGGGCAGCCGGGCGATGTCGACGGTCTGGGACCAGACCAGGAGTTCTGAGGGGAGCGGTCGCACGACCTCGCGGTTGCGCGGCACGCGCTCGTGCTGGCTGTAGGTGCCGGCGAGCAGGTCGCCGAGTCGCTTGGAGCGGCCATTGAGGAGGGCCACGGTTGCGGCCAGTCCGCCGACGGTCATCACAATCTCAAGCACGCCGGTGAGGGAACGGATGAAGGCGTGCCGCAGTGAGATCGCTCCGCCGTCGTCGCGCACAATGCGGGCGCCAATGGCGAGTTTGCCGAGCGAACGGCCCTGTGTGAGAGTTTCGACCAGCACTGGCACGACCAGAATAGAGAAGACCAGTGCGGCGATCACGACCGCCTGGGTGAGCGCCGGGTCGGCGCTGTCCCCGAAGGCCACGAAGAAAGCCAGCAGAATGAGCAAGTACAGGGCTGCGTAGGCGATCGTGTCGATGATTGAGCCGGCAGCGCGCAGAATGACGCTGGCCGGCCGCACGTCGAGCGCCACCGCCTCGCCGGTCACGAGCTCGTCATCGCGCGCCAAGTCGTCATGTTCGGCACGATCAGACGGACGCGCGGTCTCCTTCATGTCTACTATTGAACCAGATGGATCTTGACGCATACACGGCAGCGCATCGCGCAGACTGGGACCGCCTGACCGAGCTCGGGGCCAGTCGGCGTCTGACCGGTGCCCAGGCGGACGAGCTGATCGAGCGGTATCAGGGTGGAGCCACGCAACTCTCCGCCATCAAGTCCACCGCCGGGTCGACCCTCGAGGGGGATCGGCTGTCGGTCGGTCTGTCGCGGGCGCGGCTGAGGTTCACCGGCGTGAGTGCCAATGTTTTGGCGCAGATTCCCCGGTTCTTCCTGGCTCAGCTTCCCGCGGCCTTGTACCGGCTGCGCTGGCTCACCCTCGCCGTTGCCGTCGTGACGTTCGCGGTCGCCGCGCTTTACGCCGTGTGGGCGTTCAACGATCCGCAGGTGCTGGCCAACCTGGGAACGGATGCCCAACTCGCCCAGATCGCGAATGAGGATTTCGTGGGATATTACTCGGCGAACCCGGCGGCATCCTTTACCGGGTTGGTCTGGACCAACAACGCCTGGATCGCTGCGCAGTGCATCGCTTTTGGCATCGTCGGAGTGTACGTGCCGTTCATTATTCTGCAGAACGCGATGAACCTCGGGACCACGGCGGCCGTCATGTTCGCCTATGACAAGGGTGACGTGTTCTTTCTGTATATCGCTCCGCACGGTCTGCTTGAGCTCACCGCGATTTTTGTGGCGGCGGCCGGTGGGCTACTGATCTTCTGGGCCTGGATCGCTCCCGGCGCACGCACCCGCGGGCAAGCCCTCGCCGAAGACGGGCGGGCGCTGTTCACGGTGGCGATTGGTCTGGTTTTCGTGCTGCTGGTGTCCGGCATTATTGAGGGCTTCGTCACCTCGCAGCCGTGGCCGTGGCCGGTCAAGATCGGCATCGGAGCGGTCGCTCTGGGTGCCTTTCTGGCGTACATGATCGTCGTCGGTGGCCGTGCCTTCCGGGCCGGCGAGACCGGTGACCTCGGCGAATTCGAAGCCGGAAGCACCCGAATCTACAGCGCCTGAGTTAGAGCCGCCCGGCGGCCTTCAGCGCGATGTACCGGTCGGCCAGGGCCGGCGGAAGCTGCGCGGGGGAGTCGGTGACGACATCCGCGCCCAGCTGACGGATCGCGGCCGATACGCGGGCCACGTCGAGCAGGGCCCGCTCAGCTGCCGCAGCCCGGTAAATCTCGTCGCGGCCTCCGCGCTCACCGGCCGCGAGAACGGTGACCGGGTCGAGAACGGATGCCACCACAACCGTGTGCCGTTTGGTCAGCTGGGGCAGCACCGAGAGCAGCCCGGTCGAGGCGCCGGCAGCGTCGATCGAGGTCAGCAGCACGATCAGGGCATGCTGGCTCGTGATCGAGCGCACCTGGCCGGGAACGGCCGCCCAATCCATTTCGATCAGTTCCGGGTCGATCAGGGCCATGGAATCGACCATCTGCGCCAGCAGCGCGGCCCCGCTGGCGCCCTGCACCCGACCGCGCACCCGCCGGTCGAAGGCGAGAAAGTCCACCCGGTCGCCAGCGACCGAGGCGAGGGCGGCGAGCAGCAGCGCGGCCTCGAACGCGGTGTCCAGCCGTGGTTCGTCGCTCACCCGGGCCGCCGAGGTGCGGCCGGTGTCGAGCACAATGACCACGCGGCGATCCCGTTCCGGCCGCCAGGTGCGCACCATCACATCGTTCCGCCGGGCGGTGGCGCGCCAGTCGATCGAGCGCACGTCGTCACCGCGCACGTATTCACGCAGACTGTCGAATTCGGTGCCCGGCCCGCGCACCATCACGCTGGTACGCCCGTCGAGCTCCTTCAGTCGGGTGATGCGGGACGGCAGGTGTTTGCGAGCGTGAAACGGCGGTAGGACCCGGATGTGCCCGGGCGCGTTCAGGGTCACCTGACGGTTCCAGAGACCCAGCGGGCCGCGGGACCGCACCGTCACCTCCAGTGTTCGACGTTCGCCCCGGCGAAAGGGCGTGAGCACGAGCGAGACGAGGCGCCGTTCTCCCGGCGGAATTTCGATCGGGGTGCGGTTGGTGCTGGCACCCGCCGACGGTTGCCAGGCGTCGCGCACCACGCCGACCAGGCGTCGACGGCCGGAATTGCTGAGGTAGAGCCCGCTCGTGACCGATTCGCCGAGTCGTACGCGGGCGGGCAGCATCCGTTCGACGGTCAGTGCGCGCGGCGAGGCGGCGAGAGCGAGGTCGATGCCGCCGAGCACGATCACCAGCAGCAGCCAGGCTGAAAGCAGCCCGAAAGCGACCGGCGCCGTGTTTCCGAGCAGCACGATGGGCACCACGCCGAGAGCGACGAGTGCAACGAACCGTCCGCTGATCGTCATCGTTAGATCGGAACCTGAACCTGCTGCAGCACGCCGCGCAGTATCGCATCGACCGAGACGCCCTCGAGTTCGGCCTCGGGTCGAAGCTGCACGCGGTGCCGCCAGACCGGCAACACCATCGCCTGCACGTGATCGGGCGTGATCGCGTCATACCCGCTCAGCCAGGCCCACGCCTTGGCCGCCGCGAGCAACGCGGTCGTTCCGCGCGGGCTCACGCCGAGTTTGACCGAGGGGCTCACGCGCGTGGCGCGGGCCAGGTCGACGAGGTAGGCGAGCACATCCGCGCTCGAACCGACCCGAGAAATCGCAGCCTGCGCCGCCGCGAGTTCCGCCGCACCCAGCACCGCCGTGACGCCGGCACCGGCCAGATCGCGCGGGTTGAATCCGGCCGCGTGGCGCCGCAGCACCTCGATCTCCTCGGTGCGCTGCGGCACGTCGAGCACGAGTTTGAGCAGAAACCGGTCGAGCTGGGCCTCGGGCAGCGTGTACGTGCCCTCGTACTCGATCGGGTTCATGGTCGCCGCCACGATGAACGGCTCCGGCAGCCCCAGTGACTCGCCGTCGACGCTGACCTGACGTTCCTCCATCGCTTCGAGCAGTGCCGACTGGGTCTTCGGCGGCGTGCGGTTGATTTCGTCGGCGAGCATGATGTTGGTGAACACCGGCCCCCGCCGAAACTCGAACTCGCCGGCCCGTGCGTCATAGATGAGCGACCCGGTCACATCGCCCGGCATCAGGTCGGGCGTGAACTGGATGCGCTTGGTATCGAGGCTCAGCGCCTGGCTGAGCGTGCGCACGAGCAGCGTCTTGGCCACCCCCGGCACGCCCTCGAGCAGCACATGGCCGCGGGCGAGCAGGGCGATGATCAGCCCGGTCACCGCGCCGTCCTGGCCGACGACGGCCTTGCCGACCTCGGCGCGCACCCGGTTGAGCGACGCGCGCAGGGCTGCTGCCTCATCGGCGACCGGAAGTTGGGTAGGCGTGGTGGGAATCGTCATGGTTCCATTCTTTCGGCTGGATCGGTTAAAGACTGTTGTGAAACGGATGCCGCCACTCCCGCAGCGACGGCCCTGCTGGCCGCGCGTTCCAGAGCCTGCAGCGCGTCCGACAATGCCAGAAGTTGGGCATCGCTGGTGGGAACAGCCTCGACCAGTACACTGCGTACCTCGGCCGGGGTGCGCCCGGTGATCTCGGCAACGGCGAGCATGATCTCCTCCAGCTGGGCGAGACGCCCGAGCCCGACGGTGCTGGCGAGTCGCTGCACCGCCCCGATTCGGAGCGCATCGAGGGCGCGCAGCCGGGCATTGCCGCGGGCATAGAGCCGGGCGCGACCCTCCATGGTCTCGCTCGCTTTCACCGTGACCGGCAGGTTCTCGGCCACGAGCGGCCCAAATCGCCGTCCCCGCCAGAACGCGGCGGCCACGGCGGTCAGCCCGAGCAGCAGCAGCACCGGGGTCACCCAGCCGGGCGTCAGCGCGGCGAGCGAGGGCGGCCCGGTGCGGGGCAGGTCGGCGAGCGTCGGCAGGTACCAGATCAGGGAGTCACTCTGGCCGAGCAGGCCGAGGGCCAGCGCCGCGTTGCCGTAGCCGGCCACGTTCTCGTTGTTGAACACCCGCAGGTCGGCGACCAGTGTGGTTCGGTCGTTGGCGACCATCGAGAATGTGTTGTCGCCGCTCGGAAAACAGCCCATCAGCAGGGAATCGGCCGGAAGGGACAGCGTGTCGCCGCCGGGAATCAGCTCTTCGGCGCGGTTCGCGGCCGGTAGGGCGCAGTCGGCGACGAGCGATTCCGCGCCGGACACCCCGCCGAAACCGACGGTCGGAGCGAGCGACTGCAGGGTGAGAAAGTCCGGCGCCACGACAACGGTGCGCGCGGCCAGCCGGGTCAGCTGGGCCAGCTGGGAATCGACCAGATAGCTGTTTTCGTCGTAGAGCAGAACGGTTGAATCCGTTTCGGCCAGGCTTCGCACCTCGGCCAGGGAATCGGCCAGTGTCACGGTGACGCCCTGCTGGCGCAGCACCTCGACCAGGGCCATCGAACCGGCCGGAGCGGGGTTGTCCCCGGCCAGCGCGCGGCCGGCGACGTTGGCGCCGCCCGACACGAGCACGGCGACGATCGCGACGACGATGATGCCGGCGCCGGCGATGATCCAGAATGAGGAACGGCGCAGCTGGGCGCGCAGGGTCGGAGTGGCGACATCCGTTTCACCAACGATCACGGGCGCGCTCACAGCACTCCAGTCAGCGGCGCGGGCGATGCCGCGCCGAGCTCGGCGTCCAGCTCCGTGAGGGCGCGATACTCCGCCTCCGTGCCGGCCTGCTCGAGGTAGCGCACGCGGTCGAAAATGTCAGCGGCGCTCGAGAGGGCAGCGCCGGACTGGGGGAATGCCAGCCCGGCCCGCGCTGCGAAATCGTGCGCGGTCGTGCCGGGGGTGACCGTCAGCACGGTGCGCTCCGCGAGCCCGCGGGCCACGGCGCGAAAAATCTCTTCACAGGCGAGGCTCCAGTCGCCCACGCTGGCAGCTCGAGAGGCCGCCGTACGCATCTCGGCGCTGCTGCGCTGGTCGACGGCGCCGAACAATTCGCTGCTGATCCGCCGCCGGAGAGCCAGTTTCGGAGCCCCGAACACCAGCCAGCTGGCCACGATCGCCGCGATCACGACCAGGGTCGCGAGTACCGGCAGCCAGTTGGCACCGCCACCGGACGGCAACGTCAGCGACTGCAGCCAGTCCAGAAAAGTCTGCGCGACCCGATCGAACCAGGTCGGCCTGGCCGCGGTGTACTGTGCCTTGGCGAGTTCCTCGCGCAACCAGCTGCGGGCATCCGGTGCGCCGGGATCAACCGGGACACCGACCGCGCCGATGAGCAGCACCACGGCCACGGTCATGGCGCCGGGTGCCCGGTGACCAGATAGGGGTCCGGCACGTCGAAGCCCTGCGCCGCCGACTCCACGTAGCGTGC
The DNA here is from genome assembly GCF_004404045.1 of Cryobacterium sp. Hh11. Classification (NCBI taxonomy): domain Bacteria; kingdom Bacillati; phylum Actinomycetota; class Actinomycetes; order Micrococcales; family Microbacteriaceae; genus Cryobacterium; species Cryobacterium sp. Hh11. The sequence continues at coordinate 7,066 of NZ_SOHF01000002.1, forward strand.
GAGTTCCAAATCGAGGCCCTCTTTGCGCATGCGCAGGTCGAGGTAAATCAGCGCGATGGCCGCCGACTGTACGACCGCGGCCACGGCCGCAATGGGGATGACAACGATCAAGGTGACCACGACCGTCACGATCGACGATTCGAGGGCAAAGGCACCGTTGGGGTCGACCAGCACGGTTCCGAAGCCGAGTACGAGCGAGACGGGAAGGCTGACGACCTGGCTGATGACCTGCACGATCAGGGTGACCAGCAGCAGCACGCCGAGCGTGCGCCAGAAATAGCCGCGAGTGAGCGACCATGACCGAATAACGGATGCCCGCACGCTCAAATTTTCGAGCACGATCAGGCTCGGCACCACACTGGTCTTGGTATAGAAGTAGAAGCTCGCCGCAGCGAGCAGCAGCCCGCCAAAGACGCCGACCAGAACCCCGGCGACGACGCCCGCGACACCGCCGACGGCGATCAGCAGCACCACGATGCCGGCAACCACGGCGACGCCGAGCAGCAGCGCGCCGGTAATGAGGAGGGTCCAGAGCGCCAGTGGCCAGAGGCGGGTCGCCGCTCGCCGCCACAGAGCGCTGAGTCGCTGCTTTTCGCCGAGGGTCGCGCGGGCCACCTCGACCACAATGATGGCCTGCAACAGTGCCGAGGCGATCACGGTCAGGGCCAGCGGAATAATGGCCGAGAGGACGCCGGTCAGCACTGAGCCGGCCGCAACGGCGTCCTGCTGGTCGAGCGGGGCGCTGTCGATCCGGTCGAACGCCCACAGCGTGACCAGGCCGACAATCAGCACGGTGACCAGCATGATGGCCGCCTGAATGATCAGACCGCTGCCGAACGTCGCCTTGGGGTTTCGACGCAACACCTGAAAGGATGCCCCGAGCAGGGTGCCGAGACCGATCGGTCGCAGCGGGATCAACCCGGGCTTGGGCGGCGGCGCCCAGCCCTGCCCCGGACGGGGGCCCTGGTAGGAGGGTGTCGGCGTGGCAAACTCCCCGTATTGGGGCGGAACCGGGGAGTCGGGGGCTTGCCAGTGGTCGGTCACCATTCCATGCTGGCACAGGTCGCTCGAAGAAACGCCCGCGCGACCACTCTGTCAGCGGTCTCGGCTACTCTTATGCCAGACTTTGCCCTACTCATCGGGCAATCTGCCCCGCGCACCATCAGAACACACCTGACCTTGTTCTGGAAAGAGACCCATGACCGCACGCATTTTGGTTGTCGATGACGACACCGCCCTGTCCGAGATGATCGGTATCGTTTTGCAGGGCGAAGGCTTCACCCCGGGCTACTGCGCCGACGGATCACTCGCCCTCGACATTTTTCGCACCGAGAAGCCCGACCTGGTGCTGCTCGACCTCATGCTGCCCGGCCTCGACGGCATCGAGGTCTGCCGCCTGATCCGGGCCGAATCCGGCGTACCCATCATCATGCTCACGGCCCGCTCCGACACCACTGATGTGGTCAAGGGGCTCGAATCCGGTGCTGACGACTACATGGTCAAGCCGTTCAATCCCAAGGAACTCGTCGCCCGCATCCGCACCCGCCTGCGTCCGCCAGCCGTCGACGGTGCGCTCAGCCTGCACATCGGCGACCTCGTCGTGAACGCGGTCGGCCATGAAGTCACCCGCGGAGACGCTTCGATCAACCTCACCCCGCTCGAATTCGACCTGCTGCTGGCCCTCGCCTCCAAACCGCAACAGGTGTTCACCCGGGAGATGCTGCTGGAGCAGGTCTGGGGTTACCACTACAAGGCTGACACCCGGCTGGTGAACGTGCACGTGCAACGACTGCGCGCCAAGGTCGAGCACGACCCGGACAATCCGAAAATTGTCATGACGGTGCGCGGCGTCGGCTACCGTGCCGGTGTCGTCAGCTAGCCCCACCGTGAACGTCAGGCAACAGCAGAACCGGTGGGGCTCCCCATGCCGCAACTGACCTATTGGAGCAGACCGCGCAACTGGCCGCGTCTGCTGCGTTCGTCGTGGCGATCCTCCCTGCAGTTTCGTACGGTGACCATTTCGGTCGCCTTCTCCGGGCTGGCCATCCTCGTCGTCGGCGTTTATATGTCGGTCAGCATCGGCAATGACCTGTTTCAGTCTCGGCTCAGCCAGGTGCTGCTCGATTCCAACCGGGCGACGAGCGCCGCGCAGAGCCTGTTTGATGCCTCGGATGCCACGGACCGGGTTCAGGTCCAGAACCTGCTCAGTTCCGCTCGAACCTCCATCTCCACGACGTCATCGAGCCGGCTGGTCGCCGTGCTTCGCGTGCCCGGCCAGGAATCGTCGACCGTTGCGCCGCAGGACTCCTCGACGTTCGGGCAGTCCACCGGGGTGATCGGCGCCGACCTGCGCACCCAGGTCCAGGGCAACAACGGTGAGCAATTCTGGCAATCGGTCACTCTGACTGGCGAGACCGCGACCGTCCCCGGCATCGTCGTGGGGTCGCAGATCACCGTTCCGGTCGCGGGCCGCTACGAGCTCTACATCGCGTACAGCCTGCAAGACGCCGAAGCGACGCTGCTCTTCGTGCAGCAGACGCTCGGCGTCGCCGGTGTCGCCCTCGTGCTGCTAATCGGGGCCGTGACCTGGATAGTGGTTCGTTTCGTCGTCACACCGCTGCGGGTCGCCGCCGAAACCAGCCAGAAACTGGCCTCCGGCGACCTCATGGTGCGCATCCCGGAGAAGGGCGAAGACGTCATCGCCACGCTCGCGCGCTCATTCAACGGAATGGCCGACAGCCTGCAAAGTCAGATTCGTGAACTCGCCGACCTGTCCGAGGTGCAACAACGTTTTGTCTCGGATGTCTCGCACGAACTACGCACGCCGCTGACGACCATCCGCTTGGCCGGTGATGTGCTCTACGACCAGCGGGCGAGTTTTCCGCCGGCGACCGGGCGCACGGCCGAGCTGCTGCACACCCAGGTGGAGCGGTTTGAGCTGCTGCTGAGCGACCTGCTCGAAATCAGCCGCTACGACGCCGGCTCTGTTGAGCTGGAGAGCGAACCGACGAACCTGGTTTATCTCGCCGAGGACGCCATCGACAGCCTGCGATCCCTGGCCGAATCCAAGGGCAGCGACCTACGGCTGGTGGCGCCGGGCGGGTACCTCAACGCCGACGTCGATCCGCGACGCATCCGTCGGGTGCTGCACAACCTCATCGGCAACGCTATCGAGCACGGTGAGGGCAAACCGGTCGTGGTGTCGGTCGACAGCGACGCGAAGGCGGTCGCGCTCGCCGTGCGCGATTACGGCCTGGGCATGAGCCAGGCCGAAGTCGCGCACGTCTTCGACCGGTTCTGGCGCGCTGACCCGTCCCGTCAGCGCACGATCGGCGGCACCGGCCTGGGGCTGGCGATCTCCCGGGAAGACGCGAGCGTGCACAACGGATGGCTGCAGGTCTGGTCCCGTCCCGGCGAGGGTTCCTGCTTTCGGCTGACCCTGCCCCGCACCGCCCAGGGCCTGCTCGAATCCTCGCCCCTTCCGCTGCCACCCGCCGACGCCACGGACCAGCTCGGCGAGTCCGGGCACGTTCCCGTTCTGGGCGGAGGCCCGCATGCATAACCACCATTCACCGTGGCGCGGCTGGGTCGGCCGCGTTGTACCGGCCGGGCTCGTCGCTATCGCGCTGGCCGTCGGCCTGGGCGGCTGCACCGGCATTCCCCGCGACGGAGTGGTGCACGCCGGAACGGACCTCGTCCCCGACGCCAATCCGGCTCCGGTTTTTCTCCCGGCGCTGCCGCAGAAGGACGCATCAACGGATTCCATTCTGCGCGGGTTCATCGATGCTTCCTCGAGCCCGGAGAACAACTACGATATCGCTCGCCAATTTCTCGTTCCGCAGTTCGGTTCCGTCTGGGACCCCACCGTCGCAGTCACGGTCGACAATGGCTTCGGGCGCACACTGACGGTCGTCGACGAGGGCACAACGCTCGTGGCCATCACGCCGATCGCCGAGGTGGACGTGTCCGGCGAATACCTCGAGGTCGACGCCACCCCGGTTCCGTTGCGCTACGAATTTGCGAAGGTCGGTGACCAGTGGCGCATTAGTGCGGCCCCCAACGGCACCGTCATTGACGAAAACACCTTCAATGATGTGTTCAGCGCTCAGCCGGTGTACTTTTACGACCCAGGGTTTCGCTATCTGGTGCCGGACCTGCGCTGGTTTCCGCGCGGAGCATCCGCCCCCACCAAACTGGTCAACGCCGTGCTCGGCGGGCCGAGCGCCTGGCTGGATGGCGCGGTCGCCACGGCGTTCCCGGCCGGGTCCAAACTCACCGCTGACGCGGTACAGGTTGTGGGGCGCCAGGCCATGGTCGATCTGAACAGCGAGGCGCTCAACGCCGATCGGCAAACCCTGCAGCGCATGAAGGCGCAGCTCGTGGCCAGCCTGCCAGCTGGCCTGTCCGTTGACATCACGATCGACCAGAACTCCCAGTCCATCGACGACCTGCAGTCGGGGGCTCTCACGGTGGACCCGCGCGTCGACGCCCGCGCGCTCGTCTTGCGCGGCGGTGAATTCGGCTTTCTCGCCGCGACCGGGCAAAGCATCACCCCGCTCGACGGGCTGTCGGCGACCATCGCCCAGCTGGCCCCCACCGCGGTGACGCTCTCGTCCGGCCAGGGAACAGCCGCGGTTCTCGCCGCCGACGGAGTCTACGTCGTGCGCGCCGGCGACGACCCCGAGCTGCTCGATTCTCGCTCGGGCCTGCTCGCGCCGTCCATCGACAACGACCGCTTCGTCTGGTCGGTGCCGTCGAATGACCCGAGCGCGCTGGTCGTCTACAGCCCAACGGGGGAAGCGACAGTGTTGCCAACACCCTGGCCGGAGGCGACGTCGATTACCGCCCTGAAAATCTCCCGCGACGGCTCCCGGCTGATCGCCCTGCTCGGCACCGGATCCGAAACCCGATTCGTGGTCGCGTCGATCATTCGTGCCGGGTCGGTTCCCACCGGCATCGGACCGCCGGTACTGCTGGCCGGAGGCGGAGGGATCGGCCTCGATGCGACCTGGATCGACGAATTGACCGTCGCCTCGCTCAGTGCCCTGCCGAGCGGCGAGTCCCGCATCGTCACGCAACAGCTCGGTGGCGTCAGCTCCACCCTGGAATCGCCCGCGAGCAGCCGGTTCATCGTCGGCAGCAACTCGGTGCGCGACCTGCGTGCCCTCACCGACACCGGTAGCCTCGAGGTGCAACGCGGAGCGGGCTGGCAGGCCCGCATCGACGACGTGACGCTGCTCGCCACCCAGCAGGGTCTCGGGCGCTGAGCGCGCGCTGAAGCCGGCCGACTCCTCCACCGGCGGCGTCCGGGCGCGGCCGTCCGTCACCCGCCCGCTCGCGCCCATCCGCGCCGCAGCATCGGGCACACTGGCGCCATGAGCCACCGGCTGCGTGACCACCTGACCGCTGCGGCACTGGACGCCTGGGCGGCGCTGCTGCCCACCTCCTGCAGCGGCTGTGGAGCCGCTGATCGTGCCCTGTGCGCGGCCTGCCGGCTGGCGCTGCTCCCGGCCGTGCACCCGGTCACCCGCGACGACGTGCGCATCTGGTCGGCGCTCACCTACGAGGGTGTGGCCCGCCACGTGATCGCTGCCTACAAAGACAACGGGCGCACGGATGCCGCCGCGGCGCTGGCCGCACCGCTGCGAGCAGCCATCGTGGCCGCGCTCGCCGCCGCACCGAGCCTGCCCGCACCGAGCCGGGTCGCGCCGAGCCGG
>NZ_SOHF01000032.1:0-40951 GCF_004404045.1 Cryobacterium sp. Hh11
ACCCGGGTGGCATCGAATACCTGGCCGTTGATCGTGGCTGACATCATGCCCCCACCCACTCCTCCGCCCATGCCGCCATCCATGTTTCCACCCATGCCACTGCCCGTGTCCCCGCCCATGCCGCTGCCCATGCCCATCGCGAAGATCAACTCGCGTCGAGCGGTTACGGTAGCCGTGCGAAGGTCACGCGGAACGGGCTGGCCGGGTATGGCGGCGACTGTCGCGACATCGTCACCGGTCACGATAAAGGAAGCCAGCGCGACGTCGTCGGCGGCAGTGGAGCGTCCGCCTCCCATCATCATTCCGCCGGACATACCTCGGTCATAGGTGTGGGTACGCAGCACGGAGGTGCCGGCCGTGCCGGTGACGAGAAGATCGGCCCGGTTCCCCGGGGCCAGCACGACCTCGTCGACGTCGTGCGCGGCTTCGAACCGTCCGGAGTCAATTCCAAGGAGGGACAGCTGCTGCCCGTCGAGGCGCAGCCGCAGGTAGCGGGACACGCAGGCGTTTACGATGCGCCATCGTTCCCGCTCACCAGGGCGGGAAGTCATACTGGGGGTGAGTTGACCGTTGACCAGGACGAGGTCTCCCTCACGTCCGGACATTTTCTCCATCGCTGTGGCCGCTGGAATTGTTCCCGCGGAATCAAGGGTGATGTCGGAGATGACAAGGACACGTTCCCGGCTGGCCGGGATGGGGTCGGGGTCTTCGACAATAATGGCGCCGTAAAGCCCGCCGAATACCTGATCGGCCACGAAACCATGGTGGTGCGGGTGATACCAGTACACGCCCGGCGGGTGGTTGGCAGGCAATTCGTACTGGTAATCAAAGGAGTCGCCGGCTGCGATGGTGACGAACATGTTGTCGCTGTTGTTCTCAGGCGAAACGTGGAGGCCGTGCACGTGCAGGTTGCTCGGATCTGCCAGCCCATTGCGCAGGCTGACGCTGAGGGTGTCTCCCGCTCGAACGCGCAGCGTGGGGCCGGGCACGCCACCGTTGTAACTCAGCGCACGCACATCACGACCAGCAATGGTCACCTGTTGGGGGGAAGACTCGAGATCAACGGTGAGAGTACCGCTGACGCTTCGTAGCTCCGGGGGCTCGACGAGGTCGCTCCCGGACGGTATAGCCGGTGACGTCGTCGAGGAGTTCCGTTGATTGACAAAGAAACCCGTTCCGCCCACAGCCGTGGCCGCAATCCCGACCCCGCCGAGGATCAGGGCGCTACGGCGACTAAGACCGGGCACTACCGGCCCTCCTCGAGCACCCGCAGCTGATCACGCAACTGCTCCGCAGTGAGCTCCCCCCGAGCGAACCGCTCCTCAAGAATCTGCCTGGCACCGGCCGAATTAGCTCGCCTCGGAGCAGATCGCGTGTCATCGCTTCCGGATTTGTTCGACAAAAAACGAACAATGACATAAATGAGCACGGCGACACCGGCAATAGCTAGCAGGCCGAACCCCCAGGACCATCCCATACTTCCGTTACCCCACATCATCTGAGTTACTTCCTTTCGTTTACTGATCCGCATCTCCACCATACCCCTAGAGGTATAAGTCTTGGCTGAGTAGATCGTCCGCGCACGTGAAACGGCACGTACCTCACACACCGGTGCAACCGGCTGAAACTCACGCAACAAAAAGGGCCCAACGCGAGGACTTGACAGCTTCGAACTCGGCCCCGGCGTCGCGGGATATAGCGTGAAGCCATGACGAACGGGTGAAATCGGAAGGCCATTGTTAGCGTCAAGTTCGTCACCATCTAGACCCCGATCGGGGGGACGCGCGCACAGCCCCGCGGGATCGGTCTACCCGGCACCATCTTCGGTATCGGATTGGGTGAATTCGTCGATGGGAGCCTGCTGCATCAGATCCTGCAGTGGCACCACATGCTCCCCCGCGCCGCGACGCCGGCAACGTCTGGGAGGTCGCCCACCGCCGATCGCGCGCTTTGTGTTAGCGCTGAGTGCTCTGATGACGAGATCTGGATAAACAGCGACGTCACACAGAGATACCGCGGGCCGACACAGAGCAGGGTGGGGCAAGACCCGTGCGGCGAGGAGCGGCAAGGGGCATGCGCAAGCAGCGTACAGAGTCAGCAATCACCACTGTCCGGAAACCCGATTTGCGGATACTCTTCGCCGCAGGCATGCGTGCATGCGTGCGAATAATGCCAAGGCATTCGGCTGAGGGCTACGTATCAACGCTGTCGCATTTACCGTCGGGATCGTCCCGATGGGCGAGGACACATAGGAGTGAATCGTGAAGAAGAACATCAGACTGGTGCTGGGCGCGAGTGCAGCTGCGCTCATCGCCATGTCACTGGGCGCTGCGCCGGCATCAGCGCATGTCCCAAAATCGGTGCGCGGCAACGTGGTGCTGACCGCCCACCTCACAGAGCTTAACGGCTCAGGAGCGTCTGGAACGGCGGTCGCGGTCGTTCGCGGCGAGACGATCCGGGCGATCGGGATCCGCGCGAGGGGTTTGACGCCCGATGCTCCGCACGCACAGCACATCCACTACGGCGAACAGGCCTTGAATGAGTGTCCCACGCTCGCGTTGGACAGCAACGGTGACGGACGACTGAACACCGTTGAGGGTGTTCCGGCGTACGGCCCCGTTGTGGTGTCCTTGAACACCAGTGGAGACACTACGCCGGCCAGTTTTCTGGATGTGTCGCGGTTCCCCGTCTCGAAAAACGGTTCCTATAACTACCTCCGGACCAATATCAGATTCACAGACGTGGCCGGAACCGGTTACCCGGGAGCCGAAGGGCTCGGCACCGCCGCGCAGATTGCCGAGGCCATCCGTGACGGTGAAGGTGTTGTCGTGATCCACGGAATCGACCACGACGGCAACGGAACGTACAACGTCAGCGATCCCGAGGGTGTAAGCGAGCTGGACCCCACCCTCCCCGCCGAGGCAACCGACCCGGCTGCCTGCGGAGTCCTGCACTAGCCGCGAGCGAACGGCTCAAAAATGAGGTCCAGGCGCCGTGCGAGCGCGCACAGTGCCGCACGGTCCTGGATCTCATCCGTCGACAGAATGATCAAGATCGCCAGGCCTGCTCAAATGCGCTCAAGCGGGTAGCTGCGTAGTCCGCTTGAGTCGCCCATCTATTCCGGTCTGGCGGACGTCCATTCTCTCTGAGAAGGCTAGCCCCGGCGCCACGAGTGGCCTACCTCGGATCAGTGGCATGCCCCGGAGGCCAATTCATACCGACGGATGTCGGTGGGCACCGCTATCGAGGCAGGGCGCTTACCGTGGCATACAACGTGTCACAGAAACTTATCGCATCGCACCTGGTCTCCGGGGAGATGGTGCCGGGGACCGAAATCGGCCTGCAGATCGACCAGACCCTCGCCCAGGACGCGACCGGGACCTTAGTCATGCTGGAGTTGGGACGCGGAGGACCGCGAGTTTCTTCGCTCCGGCTACCAACGGTTCGTCCTGTGGTTTTTGAAGGCCGGCAAGGGGGGGGGGGTGACACACCCCACGCACATGCAGCGCTTCGGCATCCCCGGCAAGACGATGGTCGGCTTCGACAGCCACACCCCGGCCGCCGGCTCGGTCGGGATGCTGGCCATCGGCGTCGGCGGCACCGAGGTAGCCCCGGCCGTAGCCGGCGAGCCCTTGTACATCAGGATGCCCGAAATCTGGGGCGTTAAGCTCACCGGACAACTGCCGCCGTGGACCCGCGCCAAAGACGTCATCCTCGAAATGCTGCGCCGGCATGGCGTCAAGGGCGGCGTCAGTCGGATCGTCGAGTACTACGACCCCGGCCTCGCAGCCCCGACCGCGATGGATCGACACGTGATCGCCAATATGGGCGCCGAACTGGGCGCGACCACCACCGTTTTCCCGGCCGATGATCAAGTGCGAACCTTCCTGCGCGCGAAACAGCGCGAGCGAGATCTCGCCGAACTGCTCGCGGACGAAGATGCAACCTACGACGTGATGCGATCGGCCACGCGTGCTCGATCGGAGCGAAAATCCGCTGATCAGGGACTTCTTGTACTGCGGGTAGTTTACGTAATTCTGATTGCCCAGTGTTGGCGCGGGACTCTCAGGTCGTGCTAGATCACTTTTCCATCACATTGCTGAGTTAATTCCACGAGCCCAACACGGACAACCGATGCCCGAGCAATGGCACTCGGTCCCATGGCGCGAGCAGTAGAGCAAGTCGGGTCATGCAAACAGCAGCACTGGGGCGTTTGGTGATCAGGCTGCCAAGGCGGTCTGCGGTTCTCTTCCCAGTCAACTCCGGTTTTCGCCAGGGCACTGAGTGACCGAGGGCACTAAAACGAGGCCACTCACGATTGGGGCCCGTAGATACACTCACCTTGCCGTTTTCGACACGGTCGGCGCCGCCGGTCGGACACGTCGCCACAAGCTGCGCGCCCAATTTCGAGGAACGAGGAGCAGCCGCTTCAATCGCATGACACGCGGTCGATCTGCTGGCGTCGTCGTGACCTGGATTGGGTTCAACTCCTCATCGTGTTCTGGACGAGGATCCACGGCTTTGAGAATCGCCGGCCCATTCCAAGAGTCACCCGCGACAGTCGCGCCGTTGATCTTTGGTTCTAGAGCTTGCCCCGCGCTCTTGAAGACGGGAGCGGATTCAAACTCAGCCAGCTCGAAGGTCACACTTGAATGGAATGAGGCCTTCGCGAAGGAAGTCCGCCCATGAAACCGAGAATTCTCGAACCAGACTCGATCCGCAAAACGAGTCTTCACAAACGTCACACGTCCATTGAATTTTGCATTGTGGAAACTGACTCCTTTCCAGAAACGCGTGCCTGAGAAGCTCGCACCTCCGTCGACTTCGACGCCACCGAACCGAGAATGTGCGCCAAAACGTGCCGATGCCATATTTAGGCCCTTGAAACGCACCTTGCGAAACGAAGCTCCTTCAAGGAAAGTTACTGAGCCAAACATGCTGTTTCTCGTGAACACCGCTTCGTCAAATGAAACCTGCTTGTTGAACTTTGCGCCTTGGAACGTCGCATCCCCAGAAAACCTCACGCGATCGAGCTTCACGCGGCCGGGAAATATTGACCCGCTGAAGTCAGCGTTTACTAGCGTGGCCCCAGTCAGATCGATGTCGACATCGCCCCAATGGACGTCCTCACCGTCGCGTTTGAAGTGATTTATGATGAGCCTCTGAATCGACATTCGCACTTCTTTGTCCGGTTCATCCTCAACCATCACCATCGTTCCCTCGACGAAAGTTGCATCCGCAACGGTTGCGACCCTTCCCCGAACGGGGATTCGAAGGTACGCACACAGAACATCCACACACGACTGTCTCGCTAAACGATCGGGCCAGTCGGATGCGAGCTGGCCCAACGCAAATACGCCAGCCAACCTAACCACTGCCGCATTATCTCCGATCTGCTTTGCGGCGACTTCGTAACGAGTTCGGTACTCCCGTTGCAATGCCAGCGAGCGTTCACTCCGCTCGATCGAATGTCGCCCCCTCTCTATCGAATGTTGCGATTCTTTGAGCCGCTGGTTTCTGTAAGCAATCACTGCGGCACCTGCACCTACAAGAATGCCTGTTGCAGTCAGGGTCGATCGACTGAGGTCATAGACGCTTGCTGAGCTGAATACCGAGGCGGGTTCTTGGGTCAATGGGTCCGTAGCGGGTGGCAGGAGCAGCCCAAATCCAAAGAAGATTGCGGCGCCGACGCCCATCGTTCCGAGTACCGCGAGGAGAATCCACAACCAGAGGTACCGACCATCGTCCTTCGAGGTATCTGTGATCGTCACTAAAATCGCCGTTCTCTTAAAGTCTTCCGTGCCACGTTCCGCGAGCTTATCTACCCGCACGCGCTGGGCGGCACACACTGCCCAATTCGATGTTGCTTGACGTTGCGACCTAACACACCGCGGAAGTCTGACTCCGTTTCCACCTCCGCAGTCAATTCCGCAACCGCGGAAACATTCCGCGAGCGCCCGAGCCTCCTTTCAACATCTGGCAGGATGATATTGGTCCCACCAATCAACTGCCCAACGGACGAGGAAAAAGCGATGCTCGGAAGCGAACCGCAGACCTACACCATCGCCGAGATTCTGAAGTGGCAATCGGACGGCGAAGTTGACCTCAATCCGAAATTTCAGCGTGGCAGTGTCTGGTCACCTCCTGCAAAGTCGTACCTCATCGATTCCATTCTCAATGGTTATCCAATCCCGAAGTTGCTTTTCCGAACGACGGTTGACCGAGATACACGGAGGACGCTGCGCGATGTAGTCGATGGACAGCAACGCCTGCGAACGATCTTTCAGTTTGCCGATAACAAGCTGACGCTAAGCCGCAAGTCCCCAAATTTTGACGGCAAGTCATACAAGACTCTTGAGCCCGAGGATAAGGACACCTTCCTCAACTACAAGCTCACGTGTGAGCAGCTCCTCGGAGCATCCGATGAAGATGTCCTCGAGGTGTTCCTGCGTATCAACTCTTACACTGTCCCTGTCAACGAAGCGGAGTTGCGCAACGCGACTTATAACAGTCCCTTAAGCGACCTAGTGAAGTCGCTGGTAGAGTCTGCCTCCTACGTCTGGGGCGTGGGAGTAATGAGTGGGCGCCAGCGAGTCCGAATGCTTGATCAATCTTTGATGTCGGAACTGGTCAGCTACCTCATCGACGGCGTCACCGACGGTGGTGAGGCTAGAATCACCAAGTTCTACAAGAAGACCGCGGACTGCAGCGAAGGGGATCTACCTGACGTCAGCAAGGTTGAGAGTCGGTTGCGCGAAACAGCGGCGCTCCTCGAAGGCCTCGAGGCGACGCCAATCGCGCAACGCCCTCACTTCTCGATGCTGTTCGCCGCGGTCCTTTATGCGCACGATGATCTTCCGGCAGGTCGACTTACATTCGAAGAGGTGCCTGCACGCCAGCTTCTTCTGAGAGATACTGAGGCGATTAGGTACGGCCTAGGTCAGCTGAACGAGAGCCTCAACGCGGACGACGTCGAGAGCGCTCCTGTCGGAGCTTTTGCCGAGGCGAAAACCTCCACCCAACGGATGCGGTCTCGTCAGGTGCGGTTCAATCTCTTCTGCAAGGCCCTTGCCGGTGGCCTGAGCTGACCAATGGGCCTACAAGCCGTCCTGGACCGTTTCGTAGATGAGACGGACATCATCGAGGCTGCCTTCCATTCATGCGCGTCCTCGGGACTTGCCGGCTTGATCACGTATCAAAGCGCGCCCTTGGAGGACGGTTGCCTGGTCGCGTTATGGGACGCTTGGGGCCGTTTTCTTCGTGACGCTATCTTGACCTCATGCTCTGGCGCGTCCACGGGACTGGCCGGCAACACGTATACGTCGGCAGCGCCACGCGACGAAACACAGGCCGTCAGCCATCTCAAAACGCTTGGACTATGCGGTTCGTACAGCGAACCCACCTGGCACAGTCCTCAAATCCTCAGCTCCGTCATCAGAGCGCTCCAGCTTCCCAACGGGACAACCGTCATGACCGGGCTCGGCGTGACGTCGGTAGTCGTGGGTGCTGGCTCAATCGCGAATCCCCTCGGTGAAATCCGGGCCTGCCGAAATTTCGTCGCTCACAAAACCGAAGAGAACGCCAAGAAGCTGCATAAATATGGGGCCCGGACACACCTAACCCTCAAGTCGCACCTTCGCGCCAAGCGTCAGGGTGCTGATCACTTCGTGGACCTTTTGGACGGTTGCCGCGCCGTGGCGGCCGCAGTCGTGAACTGAAATACGGCCATGTGTCGCTCGGGTTGCTTCTCGATTCGGCAATTCAGCAACCGCCGATAACAGTCCATATGTCAGATTCTGCTCTGTCCCCTCCCGGCTAATCCGGCGATCACCATGTTCGGCTCACTGCCTGGCCAAAGGCCCTTTGTTCCATCAGGCGACATTCAGAGGCGGGCAGAGCAACTCATCGGATCTCGACGGCCGCGCGTCGCTCCCGACGCCGATCGACATGAACACGGTTGCGCGACGTCCCCGTACCGAGCCGGTCACCTCCGGCCACACGGCGGCTCTCGCACCTGAGCACGTCAAGAACCATGTTCACGGTGTCGGCGTTGACCAGCCACTTGTTCACAGCCGACGCAGCAGCATCGTCAGGAACAAGACCGTCATTCCAGTCGGTCATGCCCTATTGGTCGCGCTCGTCGACGCCACGTCACGCTGCTAGAGGTGCTGGCCCATGGGAAGACCGTCGGCACGTCATCGCTGGCGACGGGAGACCACCAGAAATCAGGACCGTCAGTTTCCACCCTGCACAAGCTCACAGTGAGGCAACGCCGCGCACGGTGTTTCACCCAGTCCACTAGCCTTCGCCTATGGCAAGAAGAAGAAGCAAACTGGATGCGGGTATTCTCGGTGCCGGTGTTCTCGTGGGAGCGATGGCCGCGCGCCCCGTAAACGGGAAGCCGACCCGTCCTTGGATGCACCGGCTCCTGAAAGTCGCTGGCTGGAGTTTCTTGGTGGTTTTGCCCTTCACCGTGATAGGTCTCTGTTTGCTCCCGCTGAGCCCGAATTTTGCGGTGTTTCTACTCGTTGTTGCTGGGGTGAGTCTCTTTGTATGTGCCGTCTCCCTGTGGACCGCGATGATCGCCGCTCTGTGACTCACCCGACCCAGCCGGCTCTAATGTTTCCTCGAAAATGCGCCGATTGGGGACCCGACGACGGACTACCTTTACGGGGGTGACCCTCAGGGACACTGGCATGTTAGGCAGAACTCTGCGGGGCCGCTCGTGTGACTTCGCTCACCACGACACCGGGTCAAGGCCGGACCCTCCTACCGCAGGGAACGCAGCGCCGCCGCCCGGCCGGGCCTCTCCGCAAAGACCAGGAAACGATCCAACGCCTCAAACGACTGGATCCCCGCCGCCTCTAGGAAGTTGGGGATCGGCGTGCTGGCATTCACATGGTGCACCAGCCAGGTGCTGCGCATTCGAGATGATTCATCGAAAAGGGGTCCTGCCCCTAAGGCCCTATTCTGCATGGATTCGGTGACGTTCAGAATGGTCTCGTCTCTCGCCGCGCCCAATTCGACGCCATGTCGATGGCCGTGTTGTCACGGATACTGACTGTCACTTCGCGTATCCACGTGCCGCAAGTCAGCTGCGAGTTCCGGAAGTGATCTCCACGGCTCGGGTAAAAAGCCTCACGACGCCGCAGCGGTCGCTGCCACATGCCGTAACACGTCGATCAGGTTCGTGACCTGTGCATTGGTGAACAGCTCATCCGGCCCGTGCGGCGCGTAATCAGTGAACGGTGCTTCATAGAGCAACCCCGTCGCCACGGCGCCACGCTGGGTGAGCTGATCGATGATGAGCTTGACGAACGCCAACTGGTTCGCGCTGAAAGTCACGCCGCCGACGAAAGAGTCCAAGGCTTCGGATGCCGCGCCGCGATCCATGCCCGCAACCGACCGAATGAACAGCCCTAGTCCGTTGGCTTCGGTGGCGCCCGCAGCGATCTCGGCGGGTGAGAACCCGCCAGTTTCGGTCAGGATGCGTTCGAGCTCGGCCAGGTCGAGGGCGGTGAGCTGGCGCCCCATGCGCAGCTTGTGCAGGACGACCTGCTCCTGGTGCTCGCGGAGGAACGCCAGGAGCTTCTCGCGAAAGCGTT
Organism: Cryobacterium sp. Hh11; assembly: GCF_004404045.1. Taxonomy (NCBI): domain Bacteria; kingdom Bacillati; phylum Actinomycetota; class Actinomycetes; order Micrococcales; family Microbacteriaceae; genus Cryobacterium; species Cryobacterium sp. Hh11. The sequence continues at coordinate 9,606 of NZ_SOHF01000032.1, forward strand.
CCCGGTCGACACCGGGCGTCACGATCCGCACCTCTGCCGGCTCGAACTCGCCGAGGGTGTCTTCGAAGTCCGTGTAGACGATGGCCTGCTTCGTCTTGTCGACGAGGCGCACGAGCGCACGGAGGCGCAACCGCATCAGCTCGAGCATGCCGACGGTCACACCGTCCCACCACTCATCACTAGCGACGGCCTGAATCAGCTCAAGGTTCTGCTTGATCACCGGAATGTTGCGCTGCTCACCGAGCGCTTCCGCAATTGCCTGCAGCCGCACCCTGGCACGAGCAAATGCGTCTACATCTTCCGGTTCTAGGCTCACGACTCCGAGCTGGCCCCGGAGCGCGAGCAGGTCGAAGCGTTTGGCGTCTTCATCGGTGTCGAGGGCATGCACGCTCGATGGCAGCCCCGACAGGTGCTCGGCGGCAGCATCCAACTCTTCGACCGTCGGGGTGTTCCAGGCGCTGGCGTCCGCGAAATGCTCAGCCTGCCGCAGGTGCTTTCGCACGAGGAAGTTGCCGTGATTCATGCCGGCGACGGTGTCGTGCAATCGGGTGGCCAGCGACAACCGCAGAGCCATTTGGCTTTCGTGGGGTGAGGCGAGGCAGTCGAGCGCCCGAAGCAGACCAATCCGCGCCTTGAAGGAGCGTTGGTGCAGAGGCTCTACCTGGCTGGCAGCAGCGTCCGTCATCTCCGCGTTGAAGAACTCGATGTTGCCGCAGACATCGAAGATCATGAAGTCTTTCTTGTCGGCGCCGGGCCCATACAGGTCGGGGCGGAGGCGTGTGCCGCGGCCGATCATCTGCCAGTACTTGGTCTTCGAGTACACGGGCTTGAAGAAAACCAGGTTCACGACGTCCGGCACGTCAATACCCGTGTCGAGCATGTCCACTGAGATCGCGATCTGCGGCGACCCGTCGGTCTTGGAGAAACTGCCGATCAGGTTTTGTACGTATTCGGTCTTGTAGGTGACGACTCGGGCGAACTGGCCGGCGAACTCGGGGTAGTTGGCGTTGAACCGGTCGGCGATGAACTCGGCATGCGCATTGTTCTTCGCAAACACGATGGTCTTGCCGAGCCGGTCACCTCCGGACACCCGCCGGCCGTCGCGCATGAGTACTTCCAGAACCTTGTCGACGGTGTCGGCGTTGAACAACCACTTGTTCACCGCAGCCGCATCGATCGCGTCGGGAACGAGGCCGTCATCCCAATCGAGCATGTCCCATTGGTCGCGCTCGTCAGCACTCAGGTCGGCGTAGCGGATGCCGCGGTTCATGAACCCCAGCGCGATCGGCCGCGCGACAGGCGGCACCAAATATTTGTCGGCGATGGCCTGACCGAGCTCATACGAATCGGTGGGCACCCCGTCTTCAAGGTTGAAGAGACTGTAGGTGTTGTGGTCGACCTCATCCTTCGGCGTCGCGGTCAGGCCCACGAGCAGAGAGTCGAAGTAGGAGAAGATTTCGCCGTACTTTTGGTACACCGACCGGTGCGCTTCGTCGATGATGATCAGGTCGAAGTAGCCCGGGCCGAACCGGCGCAGCCCCCCACCCGCATCGTCGCCCGTGGAACCGCCCTGATCGATCAGCCCCATCATCGTGCCGTACGTCGAGACAAACACACGCCCGTCAGTATCGCGGTCCGTGAGCAGGTTCACCGGGGCCGGATCCGGCAGGTGCTCTTTGAACGCCCCCGCCGCCTGATTCACCAAGGCGATCCGATCGGCGAGGAACAACACACGTTTGGCCCAGTTGGCCCGCATGAGCACGTCGGTGAGGGCAATCACCGTGCGAGTCTTTCCGCTGCCGGTGGCCATCACCAGCAGTGCCTTGCGTTCGTGGCCCGCCTCGAAACTCTCGGCGATCTTGGTCACGGCCTGCACTTGGTAATGCCGCCCCACAATGTCGGTGTTGATCGTCGTGCCCGGTGCCTTGCCCGAGGCAACGAGAGGATGCTTCGCCGTGCGGCGCTGCACCAGCAGCGCCAGCTGGTCGCGGGTAAAGAACCCGGCCACCTGTCGCGGCGGGTACATCGTGTCGTCCCAAATGTGGTGCTCGTACCCGTTCGTGTAGAAGATCACCGGGCGTTGACCGAACTGCTGCTCGAGGGCATCCGCGTAGAGCCGGGCCTGCTCCTGGCCAACTTTCGGATCACGGGTGGTGCGCTTGGCCTCGACCACGCCAAGCGGGAGGCCGTCATCGCCCCAGAGCACGTAGTCCACGAACCCCTTGCCGGGAGTGTCGCTCTTCGCCGCGGGCATGCCGGTGACGGGAAACTCCCGATCGCGATCCTCGGTGAGGGGCCAACCAGCTTCGCTGAGCAGCAGGTCTATGAACAGGTGCCGTGTTTCGTTCTCACGGTAATCATGCGTGTCGGGAATGACCGTGTTCGCAGCGGTGATGGCGGCTATAGCGGCGCGCAGCTCCGCGAGTTCAGCGGCTAGGTTGTCGTTGTCTTCGCTGGCCTTCGCCAGCTGCGCGTCTTTGGCAGCGTTCCCTTCGGCGAGTTTCTGCAGCTGTTCCCGGGTGCGAGCCGCCGCGCCGGGCTGCGGGCGCGGAATCGAGGCGGCATCAAACGGAACCCCCGGCGCTGGGCGAAGCTCCGGCGTCGCAGCGTAACGGGTAGCAAGCCAGATCAGCACATGGAAGAGCTCCCGAACCACCGGCAGACTCTGGGCGTCAGTCATCGCCCCGGCGCGGTGCACGGCATCGTTGCCACGCATGCGAATAACGTTCATCTTGGCGTGGATACCAGGACCCACCAACGTCTTGAACGTGGGCTCGAACAACAAGCTCGAGAGGTCATTGCTGTACGGCAAGCTGAGCGAATCATCAGCCTGATACAACCAGTGCACGGCCAGTTCAAGGGTTCGACGGGCGTAGAAAACCGATGACCGGGGCTCGCCGAAGGCGTAGTGCTCGGCCCGCCGCGCTTCATCGCTGATGCCCGGCCACGCCGCAGTCACAAAATCGAAGTTACCCATCCACACACCCCCGTGGTCACAATGCCCTACGAAACAGACTCTATCGGCCAGCACTGACGCCGATTGGGTTCCCGCCTATTCGAAGTAGTCTTCGTCGACCTCAACGACCTCATACGTGCGCTTGATCTGCACACCGACCCGGTAGCGAATCATGAGCTCCGCGAGACGCGGCCCGTCAATGAGAACAACCCGGCTCGGAATCTGCATCACGTATTCGCGGGCCCCCTTGGAGAACAGGCCCGTAGTGACAAAGACCCCCTGGGCAGCCCCTTTGCCAGCCAAGGCACCAACGAAACCCTGAATCTCGGGACGTTGCACGGAGTTTCCCTCGCCGTAGCGCTTCGCTTGCACGTAGATGCGGTTCAGGCCGAGAGCGTCCTGGTCGATCACGCCATCCACCCCGCCATCACCAGAGCCGCCGAGACGCCGCCCACGCTCCTCGGTACCGCCGTAACCCATCTTGTTGAGCACATCCACGACCGCCTGCTCGAAGAAATCGGGATGCTTCTCCCGCAGTTTCCGAATCAGTTCGGAGGCCGCCTCGGACTCAAACGCCGCGATGCCCGCCTCGATCAGCTCGATCGGGTCTTCGTCTGCGACCGGAGCATCCGTTATGACTTCCGGGACCGCGTTCCCACTCTTTTTCCCATTACGGCGGACCACGTAATCCTGAAAGGCGGGGATAGCCCGGAGCGTTGCATCCGTGATTTCCTCAGGGTGCCGCGCCAGAAGCTCGCGCCCAAACTCCGTGATCTGAAACTGAGCTCGCTCGGGTCGTTCCACTGCTCCGGCACGCTGCAGCATCGAGATTGACCAACCCACACGGTTATTCGCTCTCTGGCCGCCAGACTTGAACCGCTCGCCCCGAATCTCCTCGCTCAGCTGCATCTCATCGAGCGCTGCTTCTTCCAGCTGACGTCGAGCCCAGGTCTGCCCGTCACTGAGCACCCTGAGCGTAGCTGCGCGGAATAGCGGGAACTTCGGCATCCCCGCAATCGGAGCGCGTGCAGCAGTCGCAGATGACTCGATCATCAGAGTTCTCCTCGAAAGGCCCGGTGTTGGAGCGACGCGAAGAGTTCGTCAAGAAGAGACTTTTCAGACAAGACCGTCTGACGCGCAGACTCCAAAACTGCCGCTCTCTCGACAAATTCCTGCTGCAGCGTCTGTGGCGGGACGGGCACTTTCAATCCCAAGAGTTTGCTCTTTGAAATGTTGGACATCGAGGCTGCCGATCCGCTCGCGAGGCGACGAATACGGTCTCGCATCGAGAGTTGCGCGAGCATTCGTTGAAGGAAGACTGCTTCGATGGCGACAGCTTGATGAAGAACCAGGCGAAACATGAGGTCAGGCAGGAGCATTTGTGTTGGAGTCTCTCCAACGAACACGCTCGCTCCAACCAAGTCCATCGTGTTCTTCCTAGAGAACAGAACGTCACCAACTTTCACCTCGTGCTGGCGATTCGGTGTCGCGTTGGGCAAGAGCGCCTTGTTATTGCCGCGGGGAAGATATTCACCGGTAGAAATGGCGCCAAGTTTCAGCACACCCCATTCGCCATCGGTCGCTCGTCGATCTTGACAAACTGGGCTCGTCCCGCTGTCAATCCCGTCCAGGATTTCGTCCATGACTGCGAGCGGCCACCCGCGCTCGTTCTGGACCGGGTCCCCGAACATGTCGACGAAGAGAGAGTCGGCGAGTTCGTCGAGGAGTGTGAGGGCGCGGCGGCGTTTGGTGCGCAGCTCGTCAGCCTGATCGAGGATCGCCGCGATACGACGCTGCTCCGCCAGAGGTGGAAGTGGAACTTCAACTCGGGAAACTATTGCTTTTGAAACTTCCTTGAAGGTCGCTCCATTGCCCAATGACTGTAAGTAGGTCTTATTCGCTCTCAACCACCAATACAGGTACTTCGCATCAGCCCTCGTTTGATCCGGAACAAGACTTTTGAAACCCTGATTCGTCGCCATCGGGACGGAGTTGATGGCGACATGGCCGATCGGCGCACGGGAGCTGAAGAGGACGGAACCGGCGGCGAGAAGTTTCGACCCTGAGTTGGAGAGCCCTTCCGCCGTAACCATGCGCGGGGTCTCACCGATGTAGTGGCCAGACAAACTACTTAGGTCAGCAGGGGTAACCCAAGGGATGTCCCCGTTCCAATATGCTGCGACGCCAGTCCTCGGTGTCGATCCACCAACAATCTCCGCAATCTCATCCAGTCGAGCGGTAGGCCAGGTCATACGTCAGCCCCCAGCGATACCCGCAACTCGACAAGACCCGCTGAGATCTCTGCATCAAGTTTCGCGAGGTCATCGAGAATCTCAAGCGGGGAACGGTGCACAATAACTTCGTGCTCGACCTCTTTGTACCGGTTGAGGGACAGGTCGTAGCCCTGGGCGGCGATCTCGGCCTTGGGCACCATGAACGACTGGGCGGTCCGGGCACGTGTAAGTTCTGGGCTGCCCTGACCGGACAGGCTCGACCATCGAGCGAAGGCATCGGGCAGGTTGTTTTGCTCGTGCACGGCGGCATCCAGCTCGGTGCGCTTGTCGTCGAGGGAGAAGCCGTCGGCCTGCACGTCGTAGAACCAGACACTGTCGGTGCCACCGGAGCTCGTCTTCGTGAAGAACAGGATTGCGGTGGAGACTCCGGCGTAGGGCTTGAAGACACCACTGGGAAGCTTGACGACAGCGTCGAGTTTGTGGTCTTCGACGAGGATGCGGCGCAGTTCCTTGTGCGCCTTCGACGAGCCAAAGAGCACGCCGTCGGGAACGATCACGGCCGCACGTCCACCATTTTTGAGCATGCGCAGCATGAGAACGAGAAAGAGCAGCTCGGTCTTTTTCGTTTTCACGACGTCGAGCAGGTCCTTCGCTGTGGTCTCGTAGTCGAGGCTGCCGGCGAAAGGTGGGTTGGCGAGCACGAGGCTGTAGCTCTCCGTGGTCGGGTGCAGCTCGGCGAGGGAGTCACCGCGCTCCATGGTGGGGTTGTCCACCCCGTGCAGCATCAGGTTCATGCTGCCGATGCGGGCCATGACCTCGTCGGAGTCATACCCGGTGAAGGCCGGGCCGTTGAAGTGGGCGCGGCTGGCGGCATCCGTGAAGATTTCGGGGTTATGTTCCCGCAGGTATTCACCAGCCACCACCAAGAAGCCAGCCGTACCCGCGGCAGGGTCGATGATCGTGTCGGCGGGGGTGGGCGCCGTCATGTCGACCATGAGCTTGATGATGTGGCGCGGGGTGCGGAACTGCCCGTTCGTGCCGGCTGTCGCCATCTTGGAGAGCATGTACTCGTACACGTCACCTTTGGTGTCGCGGTCCTCCATGGGAATGGCAGCGAGCAGGTCAACAACCTTCACGAGCAGGGCGGCGGTGGGGATGGAGAAGCGGGCGTCCTTCATGTTGCGGGCGTAGCTGGAACCCTTCTCGCCGAGCTGCTGCAAGAACGGGAACACATGCTGACCCACGATGGTGAACATCTCGTCTGACGAACGATTGGAGAAGACCGACCAGCGCAGGTCGTTGTAGTCGCGGGGTGCACGGTCGTTGTCGTCCTGGCCGTCGGGGAACACGCGGTTCTCAATCGGCTGTCCGGTGCGGTTCGCCTTGTTCTCCGCGAGGGTGTGCAGGTCGTCGAGCCGGCGGATGAAAAGCAGGTAAGTGATTTGCTCAATGATTGCGAGCGGACTGGCGATGCCGCCGGTCCAAAAAGCATCCCAAACTTTATCGATCTGTGACTTCAGTTCCCCAGTAACCACTGTGGTGCTCCCCTTGTTGAAACGCATATGTACTCGAGGCTTGCTCCTCGCTCAACTGCGTTGTGTCGAGTCTTTCAGACTATGAGCGACCGCTGACATCGCAGACCAGCACTCGCGCCCCTGAGCAGGAACAGCGTAGACCTGAAAGATCTGGGGCGAAGCGTGAGGCAATGCCAGTTGGGGCGTCGTTTTGCGCGAGGCTGATGTCGCCCAGGATCCTTAGGGATGGGTGGAACCGGATGCACCGGCGCCGATGCTGGCGTTGGTCGCCTGATCGACAGCGGCGTCGAGCTCACGGCGTTCCACTTTCGGAACCTCGGAATCCGGCAGGCGCATGAAGCTGGCTACCAGCTCACCCAAGCGCTGCGCATCCGTTCGGGACTGACCCGTCTTCGACCAGGAGGGGAACTTCGAGGTCAGCGGGATGACTTCCACGACGGTTGCCTTGTCTCTCTTAGGATCTGCGTACATAGCGGATGTCGTCGACGACAAGCTCGGTGTCGATCGCGCCCACCCGCAACAGGGAATCCTGCTTGGTGATGAGGACGCGTTGGTCGGTCACTACGACCCAGCCGGAATAGGGCAGGTTCCAGCGAGAGCAGGACGCGTCGCCCAACGCGAGGACCCGTTCATCGGACCTGAGGCGCAGGAGCAGGATGCGTTCAAGTGCGCTCGGGACCTCGCCCTCGAACACGAGGATCGACGCTGCCCGCGCCGAACGACCCCGCAACCACTGCAGACATCGCAGAGCGCGTCGCAGTGTCGATCAGGGTGAACGGGGCGACCTCCAGACCCTCGGGCACTTATTACCGAACACACCGCTTGGGCAGAACAGCTAGCCCTCGAGAAGTTGGACCACTGGATATGAGAGATACACGCGACCGTAGGTGGAGCCGGTCACTTCTGTGACAACATTTAATTCTTCGAGCTCGCGTGCTCGTCTGGCGGCCGTATTGGTCGACACGCCGAGGGCAACTCGGAGTTCTTCGACAGTGAAGACTGGTTGGCCAATCACGAAGTCAGCGATCTGTTGGCCAATGCTCCGCATTCCGAGAAGTGCCGCGCGCTCGACGATGCCGTCGCGATAGGAAAAGAGAGCGTCGATAGTTGCAAGCGACGATCCGGCTCGGTCCGTAACGGCTTGGCAGAACATCGTTATCCAAGAATTGAAATCGCCCGTGACGCTGACGTGCATGAGCGCATCAATATATTGGTTCTTTCTCGGCTGGAACCATGCCGAGAGGTTCAAAATTGGGTGTTCGAGTTCCCCCGCAGCCATGAGCTGGAGGGTGATGATGAGGCGGCCCAGTCTGCCGTTGCCGTCCGAGAATGGGTGAAGGGTTTCGAACTGATAGTGGGTCAGAGCCACTTTGGCCAATAGTGGAAGGCGGTGATCGGCGTTCACCCATCGTTCCCATTGCGAGAATCCCTCCTCGAGTGTCGGCCCATTGGGAACGGGAATAAACCGAGCGTCTCCCACTTTGGCCTCTTCCGCCCCGATGAAGACCTGCTTGTTGCGAAGTGCACCCGCGTCAGATCCATCGCCTCTGGTTCCGGTCACCAGAATGAAGTGAAGTTCTTCGATCACACGCCGACAGATCGGCAGGGTCTCGATTAACTGCACGCTCCTTAGGGCCGCCGTCACGTAGTTCCGAATCTCCCGCATCTCTGAGGGCCGTTTGGCGTCCACGTAGTCCGCCGTCAAGATCTCATCCAGCGTCGCGAAGGTGCCTTCGATGGCACTGGTCGCTTTGGCCTCGCTCATGAGAGCGGGCCTCACCAGCACTGTGGGATTTGGAAGAAACTTGATGCGTGCGTTCAAATTCCCGAGCGCGCGGTCGGCAAGAGACATTTGGTAGACCGTCTCTTCGCTGAGTGCCAGAGAAATTGGAAGCACGTCTGGCGCGAAGGCGAACGTGTCGTACGCCTGATCGAACCGGTAGTCATATCCACTGATCGGCATCAAGCTACCAATGGGGGACAGCTTGAGCGCCTCAATATCCATAAATGTCACAGTAGCCATGTTTTTGACAATCTGTGGACAACATTGTCAATTGACAACTGATTGTCAAAGTGAAGAGAATAATGATCTTCTGTGGATAACTATGTCAATTTTCATTGCGATGCTCGCGGAATCCGCAGGTGTTGTTGGCCTGCCCGCTTGTGGGAGCGGCCGTCGACGCGCCGACGGTCCCTGGACGCTCCGGCTGCGTCGGGGTGACCGATAACGACCTATTACGTCAAGACGCCGGTGCCCACCTCACCGGAGATCGCCTGGCCGGTGCTCTCCCCAAGCGGGTGCGCCGAGAAGCGGCCCGACCGCGAACCGAAGCCGTGGGCGGCTACGGGCTGTGGTCCGGCCCGGCCGCACCGTCGAAGTCATAGTCAGAAAACCACTGGGAGGCCAGCCAGGCGACCGCTGCGGCCTTGTGCTCGTGCGGTGACCCGAAGCAGCCTTGCACGACGCGGAGGTGGTCGAAGGCCTGCTGCGGGTTGATGCCGGGGCTCGGGTAGAGCTGCACGGTGGCGAGTAACCCATGAAAGAACCACAGGCTTTGGAACGCGGCCCGTTTCAGCGCCTCGGGATCTCCCGACGACTCCGGGTTCCTATACTGCTCCGGGATTAGGGCGAAGGCCGGCAGCAGGTCCGGGTTGGCGCCGCGTGCCGGAAAGACCAGGTCGCGCTGCGTGATCGTTCTTGACGGCATCGCAAACGCGTCGCCTGTCGGATCAGCCATGGGGACGACGTCCCCAGACGCGCGCTTCCCCGACGAGATCGCCTGTCCGCGTCACCATAGCTCCTCCATTTGGAGCTTCGCGGCCGCCAAGACTGTCTCCGGCTCCCGAAGGTGGTCCACCGGCCGGCCTTCCCCTGCGAATGACGTGGAAGGACTCAGCATCCAGAGACTCAGGCTCTCGGTGGTCCACTCGTTGACGCGGGCCAGATCGAGCAAGGTCTCAACAAATGGAAGGATAACCGACAGCTCCCGATCGAATTGAAATCCCGGGTACCGGTAAGAGTTCCCGCGTCGAATGCCGATGATCTGGCCGGCTTTCCGACGTTCCGAGAACCAATTACGAGCCGTTGGTGGGACTCGGAGAAGTTGGGCGACTTCCCGCTCCGTGAGCAGCCCGAATTCTGCGTCCATTAGCCGCCACATGTTTTCCGTTGCGAAGAGGCTGTAGGCGAGTTCCAGTGAAATCATCGCGGCCTGTGCCGGAGCAGCGACAATGACGTCCGACCGGCTCCGTGGGGCAGTCGCGTCGAGTCCGTCACCGTCGTGACCGTCAGCCATGTTTCGATTCTGCACGGCCAGACCGGCAGGAGCCAGACGACGCCGAAAGTGTATTCCGGCACGGAACGCGGCAGTGTCGGTTCGTCACACGCCGGCCTGGTCGGGATCGAGTGCGAAGTTTCGCAGGCAAATGGGACGGCTGGTCTCGCTTGTCTCGTCAACGTCCCCATGTCCAGAAACCCGAGCCGCTGAGATCGAGCACGCGCTCTCGCGACAAGCGCCCCCGACGATAAGCCATGCGCTGTTTCGCAGCCCACGCCGCGAGGGCGTGTTCGTTGTCGTCGTGGCTCCGGAGACGGGGCACCCGCCCGTTCTCGGTGATGAAGGCTCGATACTCCCTGAGGTGTGAAGTCCACACGTCGTCGCGGGGATGAAAGCTGAACCCGCCGATGGCCGCGAGCCGACGCTCCTGATATGTGCAGAGGCGTGCCCCAGCGAAGGCGCGGCGTTGCGCACGAACGAAGCTGGTTAGCGCTTTCTCTTCCACCGGAATTGTGCCAGCCGGTACCCGCCGGTTCTCGCGAGGCATGCGGTTCAGGCGCGCGATGAAGTCCTCCAACGCGAAAACATTCTGGAACCATCTTGTGATGGCGTCTGGGATCTGGGCGTCACCCGGTTGGGCATCCCGCAGCTGCTGTTCGCGAAGGAAGTAGGTGAGGGAGAGGGTCTGATCAGCGGTAAGCCCGTCAGGTCCGAGTCGGCAAAGCCGTGCGTACTCGGCATGCAGGGTCGACAGAGCCGTTGGTTCGGTCATGAGCATCTTTCCGGCCCGCACGGCGTGCGGTACCGGAAAGGTCATGCGCGGCAAGTCCGTGCGCTGACAAAAAGATGTATTCCTGCACGGCGAACATCCGTGCGGAAAAAAATCTAGCCTCGATCTCTGGCCCCTAGTTCGGGGGTCAAGAGCCGGAGGTCCCCCGTGAGCACGACAGAAGAACCCACCGACGGCACAGTGACGATGCTGAGCGGGCGCGAAGGTGGCCTGTGGCGAGTCTCAACGCGCGACAGTACGCACTACTTTGATCTGGAGGCAGGCACCGTGACCCGTGTTCCCGGCACAAGCGCCGCCCCCGGGTTCAACGATGTCGCACGGCCCCTTCGAAGCATCGACACCCTCACAGTGGGTTTCGGCGGGCGCTGGACCATGCACACCGACGGATGGTCAGAATCGGTCGACTACTACTGGCACGAGAGCTCGTTAGTGATGAAAATCGAACGAGTCCTTTCGGAACGTCCGGCATAACTTCAGACGGAACCCTTGCCGCGCGCTAGAGGCTCGGCAGTAAGAAGCTCGGCCGCGAGAACGCGAACCTCTGGGAAGGCAGCGCTCCAGATCAGGAGATCGGTGATGGTCATCATGGTTTCGCCACGCAAGATGCGACTGACCCTGTCGTAGGTCATTTCCGCTGGAAAGCCGGCTTCTTGCAAAAACAATCGCAGCGTGCCGGATCGTCTGGTCACACATTCTCGGATGGCGTTGGCGACGAGATGTTGGAATTCGGCAGCTGCTAGTTGCGCATCTGCACTGCCCACCGGAGTCCCCAAAACCCCCATCTTTCCGAAGCTTTTTGGGACCAGAAACCGGCCTCGCGGCTCAAAGACGTGACCGCCTGGCAGGGGCTTTTTGGGCATGTTCTGACCCTATCAATCAATCGACTATCACCCATGAATGCTGTTCCTGCAGTATTACAAAGCTTTAGATTGCAACTGGACTGAAATTACACCACTTTGTGCGCCACCCGTTTTCTGGGTGAACGCATAGAGACAGTATGACTTCCCATATTTCGTCCCCATCCGCCTCCACTCGTGCAACATTCCGCCGTCCGTTTTCTCGCCCAGCCTCGGCCGACTCGACCATCAATACCGAACACTGCGTGCGCCCACGGGCTGACCGCGTCAGCAGTAGGAAATACCATGCCCCGGCTCGCAGCCCTCTTCAGCCTTCGACCTGCATCACGAGGATGTGCTGGAGCGACCCCTGGATATTCGACGTCCAACTCATCAGCAGCCTCATCGGCCAGCTCCGCCGCACAAACCTCACCGACGACCCGACAAACATCGCGACCGCCATTCACTCAGCACTTCCTGCGGAATGCGTCACCGTGATGGTTCGGTACCAGCCCGAGATGTCACCGCAGCGGTGGGAACGTATCCGGGAATTCGTTGAAGATGCCGTGGCGGTCACCGCACCCAATTGCGCGTACACCACGTCTCGGCTGCTCATCGTCTGCTCGCACTACGTGGACTGGGCGGTAAACATCGCCAGTCTCCCGCTGCAGCCTCAGATTCTCTTTCGCCGTGAACTCATCTCTCGGTACACCAGTGACGTCATGAACCAGGCAGAAGGGACCCGACGCAACTACCGAGCCATTCTGCTGCGCATCTCCGAAATACTCCTCCCCGATAGCCCCGCGGCAGAGCTGACGGCTCTGAACTCACGCGTCAGCATGGAGCCGTACTCCGAGGCCGACCTGACCCGGCTCGAGTTCTGGGCGAGGGGACAGAACACGCCCGGTCGGGAACGCAACGCCACCGTTCTGTTGGCGCTCTGCGCCGGAGGCGGCCTGTGGTCCAACGAGGCTTGTGAAGCACGGCGCGAGGACATCCAATTCGATACCCACGGCGTGCTTGTCTTTGTGCGCGGCAACAACGCCCGCCAAGTGCCGCTTCTGGCCCGCTGGGAGCCATGGCTCCGCGTAGCCGTAGCCGGCCTCGACGCCGGCGACCGCGTATTCGGCAGCCCGACCCGCAAGAACAACAGCAAGAACCTCGTCACCGCGTTCATCCAGCAAAGCGTTCAGCCGCCCGGAATGCCACGGCCACAGACCAACCGCATGCGAGCGACGTGGCTCGTGACACATCTCACCGCCCGCACCGACATGCGCGCGCTGATGACCGCCAGCGGCGTCGGCAAATTCGAGAATCTGGCCCGTCTCCTGCAGTTTGTGCCGGAGCTGGACAGCGTCGCGTACCGTCAGCACCTGCGCGGGGAGCTGAACAAGTGATTCCGCGCATCGACCAAGCGCGCGTGCGCGACGCTGAAGCCTGGATGCTCGAGGCATTTGGCATGTCAAACGCCATGTACATGCGCCGCATCACGACAGACCCCCTCCGTGTCTACGTGAGCGAGACCATGCGAATTCTCGCAGCTGCCCAGATTCCTGTGCTCATCAAAACATGGCGCCACGAATCCGGCTTCACGTCTGCCCGAGGCCGCAAGCAGGCCATTGACGAACATGCCGCCCTCGCCGTGATTCTCATCCAAATGCGCATCGACGGCGACCTCCGCTTCAACAACATGGCCTCGACAATTCTGCGTTTGACGGACGCAGAACGCGAGAGTCTGGGAATCCGTGTGCACGACATCGGGCAAGCCTTCTGGTACGACCGCCTCTGGCGGGCCGTCTCACGGCTGCAACGCCTCGTCGACCCCTTCCCCGGCAACCGCCGCAAAATGCCCACCCGTGAGGACTACAAGAAGATTCTCGCCGCTCGCGACCCAGCCGACACTGCCGTCAAGCAGGCTCGCCTCTCGGCCCTCTGCAACGGGCTGTTACACGGGTCCATCGCGCTCATGCCTCGAGCGCTCCGCCGCCGTTTCAAGGGCAACACGGCCCTCGACGCCACGAAAATTCCTCTCAACGGATGGCTCGGCGGCCCGAGCAGGAAGAACCCCAACGGGGCCCACTGCAGCATCAATTACGACGGTGGCTGGTACGTTCGTGAAGGCAATCACGACGGCAGCGGAACGACGTATAAAGACAAACGAGCGTGGGCTATCGAAGCTGAAATCACCACGATGACCGCCAACACGCCGGGGGAACGCGCAACCTTTCCCCTCCTCGCTCACGGCGTCAGCTTTCACAAACCCGGCATGATTGCAGGCGAGGGAAACCGGTTGGTCAAGGCGATTCTCGCCGCCGGATTCCCCATCCTGCACTTCATGGCCGACCGCGCATACCTGCCCCGCAGCACTGCCGACACCCTGCAGGCCACGCTGGCCGAAATTGGCGCCAAGCCGGTCTTCGACTACGACAAAGACGAGCACGGCCAGACAACCTTCTACGAGGACCTCATCCAAGTCGGCGGCCAGTGGTACGTGCACTACATGCCCCAGGACCTCATCCACGCCCTCGACCTGTACCGAAAGGACCGCAAGACAGCCGCCAGCGGCGTGCCCGTCGACGAGGAAACGCCCGAAGACGACGCCATCCTCTCCAGCGACTCAAACTCCGTGCGTCAGGCCAAAGAACTGCGCGACCAGCGAATCGCTGAGCGTGAAAAGTACCGCGCCAAGCCCAAGGGCAAGCGACGGCCCGATGGCTCTCGTCAATACCTCTACCCAGACCCTAAGAACTACGACGGTTTGGCCTTCGACCACAAGACCGGCGAACTCATTGAGCCCATCCGTAAGAAGACCGTCGTGATACCCGCCGGGAAAGACCCCGCCAAGGACAAGGCCCTCAAGTACGGGCAGACCTACCCCCACAAAAGTCCCGTGTGGAAGAACTACTACGCCCTGCGCAACACCGTCGAATCCCAGAACGCGTTCATCAAGGACTCCGCGACCGAAGACATCGACTCCCCCATGAAACGGCGTGCACGCGGCAACACCTTCGCGTCACTGGCTGTGACACTCGCACTCGTCTCAGCCAACATCCGCAAGATTCTGACGTTCATTCAGAGCGAGCTGGCCCGAGTGCCCCTCACCACGAAGAACAAGTCCTTCGCGAGCACGTACTACTCGAGCGCTGACATCACTTCGGCGACGGCACCCACCGATACGGCGCCGTCACCACCACCGAGCTAAGCCACCCGGTCGTCAACAATTCCGTTACCTGCAGTAAAAGTCGCTTCGCCCTGCCCAAAACAGGGCGATTCGGCGTTTAACCACCGACCGCGCGCCGATCACAGCGTTTCTTGGGGCTAGCACTCTCGAAATCGGCGCCTTAACGCAGAAAACCGGCGATACGATCGCCGGTTTTTTGTTGCCGCAAGAATTTCATGAACTAATCGCTGGAATTACGTGAATTCCTCACTGCGGAGACGGAGGGATTTGAACCCTCGGTACCCTTGCGGGTACTCCACCTTAGCAGGGTGGTGCACTAAGCCGAACTATGCGACGTCTCCTTGGTGTCCGCTTGCGCAAACACACTCCCCCATCTTAGCCGTACCCCGAGCATCCGCTTTGACCATGAAAAATCACGGGCCGAAAACGGATGCCCAGGCCCGGCTACTGGTTCTCGAGCGTACGGCCCCTGGTGCAGGTGTAGTCGCCAGCGGTTTGGCCGGTCACCGACTCCGACAGCACCACGCCCGGGTCTTCGGTGGCGACAGGAGCCTCGGTCGCAGTCGGATCGGCGGTCGCCGAAGGATCGGCCGTTGCCGCGGGATCGGTGGTCGCGGACGGTTCCGGCTCGGCTTCAACGGGAGCGTTCGGATCGGCCTCGGTGCCGCGCCCGGTGGTTCCGCTCAGGGTCAGCGGCTCGTCGGCGGCAACCGCCTCGAACAGGTTGTCGAACGCCGGCTGCACGGCTTTCACCCCGCCGGTCCTACTGCCGGTGGGCACCTGCGCGAAGACAACCTGGTTGAGGTCGATGTCCTTGAGCGCGATAGCAATGGACGCGAGGGTCGTCACACTGCTCAGGCTGTCGGAGAGGCGCATGTTGGCCGTGACCGCCTTGGCCAGGGCGTACACCTTGGTCGGGTCAGAGAGCGTGTCAGCGCTCTTGATCGTGCGCACGAGCGACGACATGAACAACTGCTGGTTGTTGATGCGGGTGAGGTCGCCACCATCGCCGAGGCCGTGGCGGGTGCGCAGAAACTGCAGAGCCTCGTAGCCCTCGAGCGTGTGCTCCCCCGGGTCGAGGAAGGTCCCGGTGTACTCGTCTTCGATGCGGGTGGCCACACAGACCGGAACGCCGCCAACGGCGGAGGACATGGCCATGACGCCGCTGAACTGCACCTCGGCCGCAAACGGGATGGAGAGGCCGGTGAGTTTCTCGACGGTCAGCACGGTGCAGGCGAGTCCGCCGTAGGTGAGCGTGGTGTTGATCTTCTGGCTGCTCATTGCGCTGTGCGACCCGCTGCCGTCTTCCTTTGGGCAGGAGGGGATGGCGACGAACATGTCGCGGGGAAAGCTGATGACCGAGGCGTTGCTGTGGTCTTCGGAGATGTGCAGCAGCATGGTCACGTCGTTGAGGTCGCCGGTGGAATCCTCCGGGCCGAACCTGGCCTCCTGGCCGACGCGACTGTCGCTGCCGACGACGAGCATGTTCACGCCCCCGTCGATGGCGCCGATCGACGGAACCGGACCGTTGCCCTCATTGGCCAGGTGCACGCTCGGTGACGCGCTCTGCACGACGTCGTAGGTGGCAATGGCGGCCACGGAGAATCCGCTGACCAGAACGACGGCCACGCTGCCCGCAATGAATTTCGCAACGGCAACCGCAGCGTTCGGCTTTTTGAGCCGGCCGTGACGGGCAACAGTTTTGAGGTTCTTGGAACCGGCACTGCGGGGGCGAAGTTGGTCGCTCACTCATGTCCTCTCATCGGGTTGTGGGCTTGGGTCAGCCTGAGGCGACAATCATTGTGCGCCGGTGGTGGTGCGTTTCACTGGTGCTGCGGAGGGCGTGGGATTCGAACCCACGAGACATTTCTGCCCACCAGTTTTCAAGACTGGCTCCATCGGCCGCTCGGACAGCCCTCCCGGTTTGCCCATTCCCAGCACGAAAATGCCCTGCCGGGAAGAATTGGGCGAACTGGCCCGATTCTAGCCGATGGCAGACTGCTCAGGCTGACAGAGGTGCCTGAAAAACGGCTGGACGCGAGTCAGAGCGTGCGCAACACCGTGGCCAGGCCATCGCTGGTCACGTTGCCGGTGATCTCCGACCCGGCGGCGAGAACGTCGTCGGGCGACTCGCCCATGGCCACGCCGCGACCGAATTCGGCGGCCCATTGCAGCATGTCAATGTCGTTGCGTCCGTCGCCGACGGCCATCACGCGCTCGCGCGGCACACCCATGGCCACGCGCACCCGCTCCATCGCCGTTGACTTGTTGACGCCGTCGGGGGCGATATCGAGCCAGGCGGTCCACCCGATCGCATAGCTCACCCGGTTCAGCCCCATGCGCTCGACCACCTGGAGAAAATCCTCCATGTCGTGGTCGGGCGAGATGACGACCACGCGGGTCGCCTGATGTTTCAGCAGCTCGTCAAAGTCGACCCGTTCACTGTCCATGCCGATCGTGGCATCGGGAATCGGTTCGGTGTAGCGGTAGAAGCCATGCTCGTCTTCGACCGCAAAACGGGCCGAGCCGAGGTGCGCCCGAATCGAGGTGAGCACATCGCTCGGGTCGAAGGTTTCCACCCATTCTCGGCGGTAGCCGAGCGGGGCGGTGGCGTCGCGGTGCATCGTGATGGCCCCGTTGGAGCAGACCACGTAACGCGGCGAGATTCCGAGCCGGTCGAGCACCGGCAGGGCGGCCGCGGCCGAGCGCCCGGTGGCGAGCATGACCTCGTGGCCCTGCAAGGCGAGCCGGGCGACCTCGTCGATCACGGATTGGCTGATCGAGCCGTCTTCGTGCATCGTGGTGCCGTCGATGTCGAGGGCGACGAGCCACGGCTCGGTCGTCACCACGGAGGTCACTTCGCACCCTTCACCGGGAGGGGCGTGAGCACCTCGAGGCCGCCGAGGTAAGGGCGCAGCGCCTCGGGGACGCGCACCGAGCCATCCGCTTGCTGGTGCGTTTCGAGCATGGCGACGAGCCAGCGGGTGGTGGCGAGCGTGCCGTTGAGGGTCGCGACCGGTGCAGTCTTGCCCGATTCGGTGCGATAACGGATGTCCAGCCGACGCGCCTGGTAGGTGGTGCAGTTACTCGTGCTGGTCAACTCGCGGAACGCGTTCTGGGTGGGCACCCACGCCTCGATGTCGAACTTGCGGGCGGCGCTCGACCCGAGGTCGCCGGCGGCGACGTCGATCACGCGGTAGCTCAGGCCGAGGGACTGCAGCATGCCCTCCTGCAAGGCCACGAGGCGATCGTGCTCGGCCTCGGCATTTTCGGGCAGCACATAGGTGAACATTTCGAGCTTGTTGAACTGGTGCACGCGAATGATGCCGCGGGTGTCTTTTCCGCCCGAACCGGCCTCGCGGCGGTAGCAGGTGCTCCAGCCGGCGTAGCGCAGCGGCTCCTCGGACAGGTCGAGGATCTCGTCTTTGTGGTAACCGGCAAGAGCGACCTCGCTCGTGCCGGTGAGGTACAGGTCGTCGGCGGGCAGGTAGTAGACCTCATCGTTGTGCTCGCCGAGAAAACCGGTACCGTCCATGATTTCGGGGCGCACGAGGGTGGGCGTGATGAGCGGCACGAAGCCGGCTTCGAGCGCCCGGTCGAGGGCCATGTTCATGAGCGCGATTTCGAGGCGGGCGCCGATGCCTTTGAGAAAGTAGAAGCGGGTGCCGGAGACCTTGGCGCCGCGGGGCATATCGATGGCACCGAGCAATTCGCCGAGTTCTAGGTGGTCGCGCGGTTCGAAGTCGAACACGGGGGCCTCGCCGTGGGTGCGCAGGGTCACGAAGTTGGCCTCGTCACCGGCCGGAACGCCGTCGATGATGGGGTTGGCGATGGTTTTCACGATTGCCGTGAAGCGGGCATCGGCCTCGCCGGCGATGACCCCGGCTGCCTTCACCTCGGCGGCAAGACTCTGCGCTTCGGCGACGAGGGCCTTCTTCTGCGCACCGGGCGCGGCCGCGACACGCTTCCCGAACAGGTTCTGGGCTGCCCGCAGGTCTTCGAAGGCTGTGATCGTGGAACGCCGTTCGGCGTCGGCGGCGAGCGCGGCATCCACCGCTTCGACGGAGTCACCACGGGCCCCCTGCGAACGCTTGAAGAGGTCAGGGTTTTCGCGTAACAGCACCGGATCAATCACCCGGCCAGTCTACAAGTGCGCACTGACGGGCAAACGCGGAGTCAACCCAGTAGCCTAGGCCTCGTGACCGCCTCCGAACGCCGCAACCAGCACGCCGCCGTCGTCTACAACCCGGTGAAAGTTGACCTCGCCAAGCTGCGGGCGAGCGTGGCCGCGGCCGAGCAGTCTGCCGGCTGGGGCGAAACGCAGTGGTTTGAAACGAGCAAGGATGACGTCGGCCAGGCCGCCACCAAACAGGCACTCGACGGCGGAGCCTCGATGGTCGTCTCGGCCGGCGGCGACGGCACCGTTCGCGCCGTGGCCGAGGCGCTGCGTGATTCCGGCGTGCGCATGGCCATCGTGCCGTCGGGCACCGGCAACCTGCTCGCCCGCAACCTCGATCTGCCGCTCGGCAGCATCGACGCGGCCACCGCGATCGCCTTCAGTGGCGAGGACAAGTCCATCGACCTCGGCGTAGCCAGTGTCACCACCGAGGCCGGGGCGGTCGAGGAACACGTATTTCTGGTCATGGCCGGTGTCGGCCTCGACGCGCAGATGATCGCCCACACCCGCGACGACCTGAAGAAGCAGGTGGGCTGGCTCGCCTACGTGGACGGGGTTGCGCGGGCGCTGCCGAAGGCGCGGCCATTTCGCATCCGCTACAGCGTTGCCGGACGCACCGACCGCCCGGCGCAGGTGAGCGCCATTCTCGTCGCCAACTGCGGACTGCTGCCGGGAAATATTCAGTTTCTGCCTCACGCTCGCCTCGACGACGGGATTCTCGACATTGCCGTACTGCAGCCCAAGGGTGTGCTCGGCTGGCTCACCATCTGGCGACGGGTGACCTGGGAGAACGGCGTGCTGCGCCGTTCAGCGGTGGGTCGCCGCATGATTCAGACCACGGAATCCACCAATGAACGCGTCATGACGACGCTGCGCGGGGCCGATATTCGCATCGTGCTCGAGCACCCGCAGGATTTCGAGCTCGACGGCGACGAGTTCGGGCTGGTGTGCAAGGTGCGGCTGAACGCCGATGCCGGCGCGTTGATTGTGCGCGTGCCGGCCGAATAGCACGTCGGCTGTGAGGGGTCGTAAATATTTCCTCCCCCGCGGCCGGTTTGAGGACGATTCGCGACCCCTCACGCCGCTGAGCGACGGGTTCCCCGCTGGCTGCGCCTATTCGGCGGGCTCCCCGGCGATCAGTCCGCGCAACCAGTCGCGGGCCTCGATGAAGATGCCGTCGTCGTAGCGCGAGGTGAACTCGATCGGGCGCTTGTCGGCCCGCGGATACGACCCGAGAAAGATCACCTTGGGGCTGAATCGGCGCAGCCCGAGCAGGGCGTCGGCGACGCGTTCATCGAGGATGTGCCCCTCGGCATCGACGACAAAGCGGTAGCGACCGAGGGAATCGCCGATCGGCCGGGACTGGATGAGGCTGAGGTTCACGCCGCGGGTGGCGAACTGCTCGAGCATTTCGAGCAGGGCACCGGAGCGGTCACTTGGCAGCTCGATGATGAGGCTGGTCTTGTCGGCACCGGTCGGTGCGGTGAGTTCGGCTGTGCGGCCGACCAGCACGAACCGAGTGACGGCGTTGGGGTTGTCCCCGATATTCGAGGCGAGAACGACGAGGTCGTGGTGTTTGTCGATTCCGGGCGGGGCGATCGCGGCATCCGCTTGATCGGTGTTTAAGAGGGCGGAGGCAGCGGCGACGTTGCTCGATGCGGGGATGTGGCCGTGGCTCGGCAGGGTCTGTTCGAGCCAGATGCGGCACTGCCCGTAGGCGACCGGATGCGCATTAACGACCCGCACGTCGGCCAGAGTCGCGCCTGGGCGGGCGACGAGCACGAAATTCACCGGCACCAGATATTCGCCGATAATGCGCAGGTTTGGCACGCTGGCCAGGGCGTCCTGCGTGGCGGTGACGCCGCCGTCGACGGAATTCTCGATGGCGATCATGGCCGCGAAGCTGCGGCCGGAGACGACATCAGCGAAGGCCTCGCCCACGTTGTTGACCGGGCGCCAGATCTGGCCGCGCGCCTCGGGCACCTGCGCGAGGGCCGCTTCGGTAAAGGTTCCGGCCGGGCCCAGATAGCTGTAGGTGCGGGTCTGGACTGGATTCGGCGCGTCGGGCATGGCTGACAGCCTACCGGTGGTGCCAGACTGTGCTCATGAGCGAACGCGCGGGCACCCGAGCCCTGGAATCTGACCTGATCGACGTTGATGGGCTGGTCAAGGCCTATTACGATTTGAAACCGGATGCCCGGGTCCCAGCCCAGAGGGTCGTCTTCGGCACCTCCGGGCATCGCGGGAGTTCGCTGAACACCGCGTTCAACGAGGACCACATCAGCGCCACCACCCAGGCCATCGTGGAATATCGCGCGGGCCAGGGCATTACAGGGCCCCTGTTCATCGGCACCGATCCGCACGCCCTGAGCGGGCCAGCTTACACGACCGCCCTCGAGGTGCTCGTCGCCAACGGCGTGCGGGTGCTGGTCGACGAGTTCGACGACTACGTGCCCACCCCGTCGCTGTCGCACGCCATTTTGGCCTACAACCGCGCCGAACACGGCGACCTGGCCGACGGCATCGTCGTCACCCCGAGCCACAACCCGCCAATGGACGGCGGCTTCAAGTACAACCCGCCGCACGGCGGCCCGGCCGACAGCGACGCGACCTCGTGGATCGCGGGCCGCGCCAACGAACTCATCTCGGGCGGCCTCGACGGCGTGCTACGGAGCGAGCCGAGCGCCGTGGAAACCTACGACTTTCGCGGCAACTACGTGAACGACCTCGAAAACATCATCGACATGCAGGCCATCCGCACCAGCGGAATCCGCATCGGCGCCGACCCGCTCGGCGGCGCGAGCGTCGGCTACTGGGGCGCCATCCGCGACCGCTACGAAATCGACCTCGTCGTGGTCAACCCGAAGGTCGACCCGACCTGGCGATTCATGACGCTGGACTGGGACGAGAAGATCCGGATGGATCCGTCGAGCGCGTCGGTGATGGCATCCGTTGTCGCGCACAAAGACGAGTACGACATTCTGACCGGCAACGACGCCGACGCCGACCGGCACGGCATCGTCACGCCCGACGCTGGGCTGATGAACCCGAACCACTTTCTGGCCGTCGCGATCGACTACCTGTACAGCCACCGCGAAGGCTGGAAGATCGACGCCGCGGTCGGCAAGACTCTCGTCTCGTCGACCATGATCGACCGGGTCACCGGCTTTCTCGGCCGCGACCTGTGGGAGGTGCCGGTGGGCTTCAAGTGGTTCGTGCCCGGCCTCATCGACGGCTCGGTGGCGTTCGGCGGCGAGGAGAGCGCCGGCGCGAGCTTCGTGCGCTTCGACGGCACCGTCTGGACCACCGACAAGGACGGCATACTGTTGGCCCTGCTGGCCGCCGAGATTCTCGCGGTCACCGGCAAGACGCCCTCGCAGCGGTATGCGGAACTGACCGAGCACTTCGGCGCACCGTCCTATGCGAGAGTGGATGCCGCGGCCACGCCCGCGCAGAAGGCCGCCCTGGCCAAGCTCGACGGCTCGATGATCACGGCCACGGAGTTGGCCGGCGAGAAGATCACCGGCAAGTTCCGCGTTGCCCCCGGCAACGGCGCCGCGATCGGCGGCGTGAAGGTCACCACCGAGAACGCCTGGTTTGCGGCCCGGCCGAGTGGCACAGAAGACGTCTACAAGATCTACGCCGAGTCATTTCTGGGTGACGACCACCTGGCGCAGGTTCAGCTCGAGGCCAAGGCGATCGTCGACGCCGCGATCGCCTAAGGAACACTCCAGTAGTACGCCGTGCCGCCCGGGTGATCCACGGTGATTGCCGTGTCGACCGAGCGGAAGTCGGAATCGAGGGTGTGCCCGGCGAACGAGATCTCGATCGTGTCGCCGACCTTCTCGACCCTGGTGACAATGCCGGTGTGGTCGCGGTCGCCGGAGTTGTCCCAGTCGAACTGCACAATGTCGCCGACCTTGACCTGGTCACGTTGCTGATCGGTCAGGGCGGTGGCCTTGCCGGTCTGCGCGATGTAGTTCATGAATGCTGTGGAACTGCGCCAGGCGGCCGAGGCGTCGTAGGCGTTGCCGTTCTTCGGGCTCGACCAGACGCTGTCCATGGTCCAGCCGCGGGCGATCATGGCCTGGCTGGCGAAGTTGACGCAGTCGTTCTCGCCGAGCACGCCCCACTCGGCTGTGTTGTAGTTCTCCAGGCTCCAGTGCGCGAGGAGGTAATCGATCTGCGCGGCGACGGGGGCGCTGAGGGCAGGCTCCGCCTCGACCGGGGCCACAGCGGCCGTGTCGGTGGGGGTGGCGCGAACCGGTTCCTGCGTTGTGGCGGGGGTGGCGGCATCCGGTGTCTGCGCCGTCTTCGTGGGGTCGGCCGGTCCTTCGAGGGCCTGCACGACGAGCGCCGTCGCGCCGACCGCGAGCACGGCCCCCACGGCCGTCGTCAGGCCGAGTCGCTGCCACCTTGTCAACTGCACGTTGTACTCACTTCTGATTATTTAAACGCTGAGCGCGGCGCTCAGATAAAGGCCAATCGCCGCGAGCGCGACGACCACTCCAACGATGAGAACCCCGATCAAAAACCGGCGCCGGGTGCGCCGCTGATCGGCCTCGGTGGGTTCGTTGTTCTGCAACATGTTTCGAGCTTAGCTGCGCCGAATCTGAGAGCCCCGAGTGCCGCGTGCATAACTGCGGAGATCTCCGACACGATGGCCGGTTCGCAGCCGATTGCGGGGACGGTTCGACCGGATGTCCGCGGTTACGCCCTCGTCACTGGTCGAATTCCTCGCCGCAGGGTAGCGTGACGTCATGTCGCAGACCCTGCCCACACCGTTCACCTGGCCGCACGGATTTCTCTGGGGGTCGGCGACGGCCGCCGCGCAGATCGAGGGCGCCGGCCACGCCGGTGGCAAGGAAGATTCGATCTGGGATGCGTTCGCGCGGGTGAAGGGCGCCATCGCGGGCGACGACGACCTCGAGACAGCGGTCGATCACTACCACCGGATGCCGGCCGATGTGCGGCTCATGTCCTCGCTCGGCCTCGACGCCTACCGGTTCTCGACCAGCTGGGCCCGCGTGCGCCCGGGCGATCGAGCGATGAACCCCGAGGGGCTGGACTTCTATTCCCGCCTGGTCGACGAGCTGCTCGGCGCCGGCATTCTGCCCTGGCTCACCCTGTACCACTGGGACCTGCCGCAGGCCCTCGAGGAGGAAGGCGGCTGGGCGAACCGCGACACCGCCTACCGGTTCGTCGACTACGCAGGGGATGTCTACTCCGCGCTGGGCGACCGGGTCACCCACTGGACCACCTTCAACGAGCCGTTCTGCTCCTCACTGCTCGGCTACGGATCGGGCGCCCACGCGCCGGGCCGGCAAGATGGCCGGGCTGCGGTCGCTGCGGTGCATCACCAGCACCTCGCGCACGGGCTCGCGGTGAACGCGCTGCGCTCGGCCGGGGCGCAGAACCTCGGGATCACCCTTAATCTCACAAATGCCGTACCGCGCGATGCCGCCGACCCGATCGACATTGAAGCGGCCCGTCGACTCGACTCGCTCGCCAACCGCATCTTTCTAGACCCGCTGCTGCGTGGCTCCTACCCGGAGGACACCCTGCTCGACCTCGAGCCGTTTGGACTCGCCGAGGTCATCCACGCCGACGATCTTGAGATCATCGCGGCCCCCCTCGATTTTCTGGGGGTCAACCACTATCACGACGACCTCGTGAGCGGTCATGCGGATGCCTCGGCTACCGATGGTCACGCCGGTGGCGCCGACCGGCCCGTCGGTTCGCCGTGGGTCGGATCGGAGTACATCACCTTCCCCAGTCGCGGACTGCCGCGCACCGCGATGGACTGGGAGGTCAACCCCGACGGCCTGCGTCTGCTGCTGGTGCGGCTCGGTCAGGAGTACGACCGGCTGCCGCCGCTCTACGTCACCGAGAACGGCGCCGCCTACGACGACAGGGTGAGCGCCGACGGCGCCGTGCACGACGTGGAACGCACGGAGTACATCGCGGCGCACATCAACAAGGTGGGCGAGGCTATCGCGGCCGGCGCTGACGTGCGCGGGTACTTCGTCTGGTCGCTGCTCGACAACTTTGAGTGGTCGTACGGCTACGAGAAACGGTTTGGCATCGTGCGGGTCGACTACAAGACGCTCGAACGCACGGTGAAAGACAGCGGGCGCATGTACGCGGCGCACATTCGGGCGGTACACGGGGGCTGAGCCGGGCGCCGCCCGGGCCTCGCGGCACGTGTTTGGGACGTTGGCACTGGTTTGAACACGTGCGAGCTCCCCCAACGCGTGCCACCGGCGGATGCCGGCGCCGCGGCATCCGCTCGGCGCGCCTCAGCGCAGCTGCGGAACCACCTCGGCGGCCAAAAACTCCAGGTGCTCGAGGTCGGACAGATCCATGATCTGCAGGTAGACGCACTCGACGCCGGAATCGGCGAGGGTGCCCAGCCGGTCGACGATCTCGGAGGCGGTGCCGGCAAGGCCGTGCTCACGCAGCTCGGCCGGCTCGCGACCGACTGAGGCCGCCCGGCGGGCGAACTCCGTCTCATCCGATCCGCCGACGGCGATCAGCGCCGCCGAGTAGGTGAGCTCGACCGGGTCGCGGTCGATGGCCTCACAGGCCGCCCGCACGCCGTCGAACTTGCCCGCAATGTCGGCGAAGTCGGGAAACGGCAGGTTGAACTCGGTCGCGAAGCGAGCCGCGAGTTTCGGGGTGCGCTTGGCACCGCCACCACCCACGATCACCGGCACTCGCGCCTGTGTGGGCTTCGGCAGCGCCGGCGAATCGACGAGGGTGTAGTGCTCGCCAGCGAAGTCGTAGCGGGCCCCGACCGGGGTGTTCCACAGCCCGGTGATGATCTCGAGCTGTTCCTCGAGCAGGCCGAACCGCTTGTCCGGAAACGGGATGCCGTAGGCGAGGTGCTCCTGCTCGAACCAGCCGGTGCCGAGGCCGAGCTCGACGCGCCCACCCGACATCTGGTCGACCTGCGCGACCTGGATGGCCAGAATTCCCGGCGGCCGGTAGGTCACCGAGGAAACCAGGGTACCCAAACGGATGCGTTTTGTCTCCCGCGCCAACCCGGCGAGGGTGGTCCAGGCATCCGTCGGGCCGGGCAGGCCATCACCGTCACCCATGACCTGGTAATGGTCGCTGCGGAAGAATGCGTCGAAGCCGAGCCGCTCGGTGGCCTGCGCGACGGCCAGGACGTCGTCGTAGCTGGCACCCTGCTGGGGCTCGGTGAAAATGCGAAATTTCATGGGTTCTCCTGAGTTAGTTCTAGAAATTCGACGCCTGGCACCGGCTCGAACCGGGCACGCATCACGACGAGCGCTTCGGGGTTCTGGTCGATCAGTACGAAGCGACGGCCGAGGGCGGCCGCGACGACTCCGGTGGTGCC
Organism: Cryobacterium sp. Hh11; assembly: GCF_004404045.1. Lineage (NCBI taxonomy): Bacteria > Bacillati > Actinomycetota > Actinomycetes > Micrococcales > Microbacteriaceae > Cryobacterium > Cryobacterium sp. Hh11. Next base: position 35,956 of record NZ_SOHF01000032.1, read on the forward strand.
GCTGCCAGCGAAGAAGTCGAGCACCCAGTCGCCCTCTCGACTGGACGCCTGGATGATGCGCCGCAGGATTCCGACCGGTTTCTGGGTGGGGTAGCCGGTTTTCTCCTTACCGGTGGGCGAGACGATGGTGTGCCACCAGACATCCGTCGGCAGTTTGCCCTTGGCGACTTTTTCGGGCGTGACCAGACCAGGAGCCATATACGGTTCCCGGTCCACGGTCGTGGAATCGAAGTAGTAGCTGGCCGGATTCTTCACGTAGACCAGAATCGTGTCGTGTTTGGTCGGCCACTTGTTCTTCGATTTGGCACCGTAGTCGTAAGCCCAGATGAGCTCGTTGAGAAAGCATTCCCGGCCGAACAGGGCGTCGAGCAGCACCTTGGCGTAGTGCGCTTCGCGGTAATCGAGGTGCAGGTAGAGCGTGCCGTCGTTGGCCAGCAGCCGCCAGGCCTCGATCAGGCGCGGCTCCAGAAAAGCCCAATAGTCCTCAAACTGGTCGTCGTAGCCGAGCAGGTCGCCCTTGATGCGCTCGTAGCGCTGGCCCTTGAATCCGGTGATCGTTCCGGTCGCGTGGGATCCATCGGTGGCGACCGAACGCACCGACGTGGTGGTCTGGCGTTTCTGGGACCGGCCGGTGTTGAACGGCGGGTCGAGATAGATCAGGGTGAAGGCACCGTCCGGCAGGCTCGGCAACACCTTGAGGTTGTTGGCGTGGATGACACGGCTCGGACTGGTCGGTGTCCACGAGAAAGGCATTTGTCTATTCTTTCAGCCTCCGCGCCGTCTATCGGCTTAGTCTGTCGGGATGACTGCTGAATCGGCTACCATCCACTCGCAGGATCTGGCTGAAGCCGGCACTCTGCAGGTGCACCACAACCCCGAGCAGAACCGGTACACGGTCTGGCTCGGCGACGACTGCGTCGGCCTGGCCGACTACGTCACCACGCAATCGGCGGTGCATTTCACGCACACCGAGGTCGACCCGACCCGGCGCGCCCACGGTTTGGCGAGCATCCTGGTCGAGCAGGCGCTCGACGACGTGCGCGTGCGCACCGACCTGGCCGTGGTGGCCGACTGCTCGTATGTGGCGCATTGGATCGACACGAACGCGGAGTACCAGGACCTGCTGACCCGCGGCCGATAGCCGATTCTGGGTGAGCGGATGCCGGCATCCGCTCATCTAGGGAACCCGGGTCAGCCATTCCTCGGTGCTGAACTTGTTCGCGACGAGCTCGGTGGCCTTGGCGTATTCCTCGGCGGTGACGTCGCCCTCGGAGGCGCCGTAGAGGCCGGTGAAGGTCTCCTTCATGCGTTCGATGATCTCGGCACGGCTCAGGCCGGTTTGGTTGCGCAACGGATCGACGCGCTTGGCGGCACTCGTAATGCCCTTGTCGCTGAGTTTTTCGCGGCCAATGCGCAGCACCTGCACCATTTTTTCGCCGTCCATGTCGTAGCTCATGGTGACGTGGTGCAGTACGGCGCCGCTTCCGAGTCGCTTCTGGGCGGCCCCGCCGATCTTGCCGGTCGGGCTCGTGATGTCGTTGAGCGGCTGGTAGTGCGCGTCGATGCCGAGCGATTTGAGCGCGGTGATGACCCACTCGTCCAGAAAGGCGTAGGAGTCGGCGAAGCTCATGCCCTGCACGAGGTCGGTCGGCGCGTAGATCGAATAGGTGATGACCGAGCCGGCCTCCATGAACATGGCGCCGCCTCCGCTGATGCGCCGAACCACGGTGAAGCCGTACTTCGCGGCGTTCTCGGGGTCGACCTCGTTTTTGAGCGACTGAAAACTGCCGATGACCACGGCCGGTTCGTTCCACTCCCAGATGCGTAGGGTGGGTTGGCGGCGGCCCTCGCCGACCTCGATGGCGAGCACCTCGTCGAGGGCCAGCTGCAGCACGGGCGCGACCGGCGTCTGCGAGTGGATGATCTGCCAGTCGTAGTCGCGCCAGGTGCTCGCCTGCGCGAGCGACCGACGAATGGCGACCGCGACGGCCTCCGGCGAGAAGCCGAGCAGAATCGCGCCGGCCGGCAGCGCGCCACGCACGGCGTCCGCGATCGCAGCGGCCGTACTGCCGGCGGGCAGGCCGGTCACCGCCGCGTTGATGTCCTCGAGGGCATCGTCGGGTTCGAGAAAGAAGTCCCCGGCCAGACGAAAATTGGCAATGACATCGTCGACGACATCGAGATCAACGACGACCAGCTTGCCGCCCGGAACCTTATATTCACCATGCATGGTTTCAGCCTACGACGTGAATCGTTCGTCGAGCCAGGCGACGAGGTCGCCGATGACCTCGTCGCGGTTGGTCTCGTTGAAGACCTCGTGGCGCGCACCCGGGTACACGATCAGACGCACATCGCGCAGCCCCGACCGCTTGACGTAGGCGTTCACCAGTTTGAGCGCGCTGCGTTCGCCACCGACGGTGTCGTCCCCGCCGACCAGAACAAGCATCGGCAGGTCGCTGGGCAGATTTTTCGCTGGCCGGCCGAACAGTCGGGCAGCCTCACGCAGGCCGAATAGCTTGGCGAGCGGCGTCGCCGTGGTCAGCGGGTCGGCCACGAACGCCTGAGCTACGGCCGGGTCCCGGCTGAGCCACTCGACTCCGGTCGTGCCGAGTGTTTTGTGCTTGCGGTTGAGGTCGCCGCCGTCGAGATAGCCCGGCCAGCGGTAGGCGCTGCCCGAAAGCACGATCGCGTCGTACTCGGCGGCGTGCGCGTTCACGATCATTTGGGCCATGAACGATCCCCAGCTGTGTCCGAGCAGCACGAGGGGCAGTGTCGGGTTTTCTGAGCGGATGATTCCACTCAGCTGATGCACGCTGGCCACGGCCGCGCGCAGCCCGCCGGCGCCGAGCCGACCAAGTTTCGTGTGGTCACCGCCATGCTGGGCTAGCCCGGTCTGGCCGTGGCCCAGGTGGTCGTCGGCGTAGACGCTGTAGCCGGCTCGGTTCAGGTCCGCGGCGAGCGCCGCGTAGCGCTGGGCGTGTTCGCCGACGCCGTGGGCGAGCTGGATCACGGCTTTGGGGGCGTCGATCGGCCAGACGTAGTAGGTGACGACCAGGCCAGAGGCATCCGTATATGTGGGCACGAGGATAGTCTGCCCTGTTCCGGGCCTGCTGCCAATATACTTAGCATAGCTAATTTGCTATGCTAAGGATATATGGAATCACGAATGCACCCCAAGACCGCGGCCCTCGGCGTCATCAAGGCGCAGCCGCCCCTGAACAGCGAGCCCGCCGCGGCGAACAACACCGCCGAGCTCAGCCACGAATTTCGTCTGGCCAACGGCCGCCTCGCCCGCCGCCTGCGCCAGGAGAAGGCCGAGAACGAACTCGGCAGCGGCCAGTTCTCAGCCCTCGGCGTGCTCTACGTGCACGGCCCGCTAACGCTCACCGAACTCAGCGAGTTCGAGCGCGTCACCCCGCCGTCAATGACCCGCACGGTCAAATGCCTCGTCGATGCCGGCCTCGTCGCCCGCACCGATTCCACCCTCGACGGCCGCAAGATTGTGCTGCGCACAACGGATGCCGCGAGCGAGATGATGACCGAGACCCGCAAGCGTCGAGATGCCTGGCTGGTGCAACGCGTCGCCCAGCTCAGTCCCGCCCAGCGCAGCACCCTCGCCGACGCGACCATCATCATGAAGGAGCTCGCCGACAGTTGAGTGCCATGTTTCGCTCGCTGAGCGTCGTCAATTACCGCATCTGGTTCGCCGGGGCTTTGGTGTCGAACATCGGAACCTGGATGCAGCGCACCGCCCAGGACTGGATCGTTCTCACCCAGCTCACCAACTACGACGCGACAGCGGTCGGCATCACCATGGCACTGCAGCTCGGCCCCCAGCTCGTGCTGATGCCGTGGTCCGGCCTTATCGCCGACCGGTTCAACCGGCGCAAGCTGCTCATTCTCACCCAGACCCTGATGGGCCTGCTCGCGCTCGGCCTCGGCATTCTGACCGTGCTCGAGGTGGCCCAGCTCTGGCACGTGTACCTGTTCGCCCTCGGCCTCGGCGTCGTCGCAGCGATCGACGCGCCCGCCCGTCAGACCTTCGTCTCCGAGCTCGTCGCCGAAGACCAGCTGTCGAACGCGGTCGCGCTCAACTCAGCGTCATTCCACGGTGCACGCCTGATCGGTCCGGCCGCCGCCGGCCTGCTCACGGTCGCCGTCGGTGCCGGCTGGGTGTTCATGATCAACGCGGTCACCTTCGCCGCGACCGTCTTCGCGATGACCCTGCTGCGCACCCAGCAGCTGCGCCGCCAACCGAAGATCTCCCGCGAGCGCGGGCAGCTCCTGGCCGGTTTTCACTATGTGCGCGGCCGTTCAGACATCATCGTCGTCATGATCGCGGTCTTTCTGATCGGCACCTTCGGCCTCAACTTCGCCATCTTCACCTCCACCATGGCCACAATCGAGTTCGGCCGGGGAGCTGCAGAGTTCGGCCTGCTCAGCTCGATCATGGCCATCGGCGCGGTCGTCGGCGCCCTGCTGGCCGCCCGGCGCAGCCGCGCCCGACTTCGGCTCATCGTGCTCGGCGCCGCCCTGTTCGGCCTGGCCTGCGCCCTGTCGGCGATCATGCCGACGTACACCGGTTTCGCCATATCTCTGGTTCTGGTGGGAGTGTCCTCACTCACGCTCATGACGACCGCGAACGCCTACGTGCAAACGACGACCGCCCCCGAGATGCGCGGCCGCGTGATGGCGCTCTACATGGCCATCTTCGTCGGCGGCACTCCCCTCGGCGCTCCGCTGGTCGGCTGGGTAGCGGATGCCTTCGGCCCCCGCTGGGCGCTCGGCCTCGCCGGGGTCTCCGGCCTGTTGGCCGCACTGGTCGTGCTGTTTTGGATGGTGCGCTATCGCCGACTTCGGGTCCAGGTGCATCCGTTCTCGGCGCCCCGGGTGCGCGTTCTGCACGCCGGCGACGGGCGCGAGGCGCCGCCGGTGCGGCCGAGGCGCCGAGGCCGGTCCGCCGTGCTGGAGCGGGAGCAGGCGCCGGCCGCGCCCG